>JAADFM010000146.1 GCA_013152845.1 Methanobacteriota archaeon
CATAAAACGTAATCCCTTCTATCCATGGGGGTCCAACCTCCGTTTGGGACAGTCCTAACTGGAAGAGTACCGATATAAACCTTTTTGTAACAGGAAGGGCTATATATCCCCTGAAACGAGGTTGGCATATGGAAAAGGCGGTCGAGGATGTAATGGCCCGGGACGTGGCCGTAACCGACAGGGAATCATCCCTCATCAGTGCCGCAAAGGCCATGAAGGAGCGCGGCGTGGGTGCCCTGGTGGTGGTTGAGGGTGACAAACCCGTGGGTATTATCACCGAGAGGGACTACCTGCGCAAGACGCTTGAGAAGGGGACCATGGACATAAAGGTTGAGGAAGCCATGTCCGCCCCGGTGGTGAGTGTGCACGCCACCACCCTCCTCTCCGAGGCCCTGGAGGTCATGTCAGAGAAGGGCATACGCCACCTGCCCGTAACTGACGGCGGCCGCCTGGTGGGCATCGTCACCGCCAGGGACATCTTCCCCAGGTACGTCGACAGCCTCCTTGAGTCCTTCAACAAGATCTATTCCATCCTGGAGACCATCAGGTGATGTCCTCCTCCCCTTCCTTCTCCTCTTTCTCCTTGGTGGTCCTGGCCAGTTCCTTTATGTCCTCGAAGACCTCGCTGAACCTCTTCTGGAAATCGTGAATCTGGATGTCCAGGGACCGCATGCGCTATTTCGGTGACGTCCTCGGAGTATCCCCCCTTCTTCTTGAGCATCTTGCCCAGGTGGTAGAGGTGCCGTATCCTGTCCGACTTCCTGATGCCCGAAAGGACCAGGGTGACCTCGGTGAGCCGCTTCCTCGGGGAGGGCATGTCCCCGCCCCTGACCTCGCAGCCCTCGATGTGTTTTTCAAGCCATAGCCTTGCCGGGATGCTGCCCAGGAAATCCAGGTACCTCCTGGGGCCCGATACCGCCACCAGGGCCTTCTGGGCGGTCTTGACATCAAAGTCGTGGAGCATCTTCCTTGTGGCCTCCTCGGTCAGGGAGACCACCACCCCGGGCTTGTCCGCCCCCCCGTCCCTCCTCCCGAAGAGCCCGCCGCTTTCAGAGACGTCCAGGCTCCCGATACCGATGCTCGAGACACCGGTGAGGGTGTTGACGATGTCCGATGAGCCGATGACGTTCTCCCCCAGCTCCTCCCGGCTGCGGTACTCCCCAACCTCGAAGAGGTTCCTGAAATGCCTGGCTATCTCGTTGTTGATGCTGCTGTATGAGCCCCGGAGGTTCACCCGCTTCAGGGAGTCGTTGTCCACCGGGAAGACGGCGTTGGCATGCGAGACGATTCCCTTGAACTGCTGGGCGAAGTTCATCAGGGCCCTCTCCGGGTCCTCCTGGGATGGGAGGATTCCGATGGAGTAGATGGGCTCCACATAGGACTTCTGCAGCTCCTCGATGAGGACATCCACCGCACCCCCCGTTCCCCCTCCGATACCCGAGATGACGAAGATGGCGTCCATGGAGGACTTCACGCGGTCGATGTTCTCCACGATGGCGTAGCTGTCCGCCTCCATGGCCTCCCTGCCCAGGTCCACGTTCTTGCCCGTCCCGTTGCCGTCCAGGAGGTTCTTGCCCAGGAGGAACCGGTTCCTGTGTGAGAAATAGGCGAGTTCCGAGGCCTCGGTGTCCACCAGTAGCCCTTCGGCATGGACCCTCCCGGTTGCCTCTTTCAGGAACAGGTCCGTCAGTCTGCACCCTGCCCTGCCTACACCGACTATAAATGGTTTCACCTGGAAGGCACCTCGGCAATTGTCACCGGAGTCGCTCTACCCCAGCTCTTCCCTCCTGCTATGAGGAAGACTATCAGGACTATGATGACGGCAGCGCCGATGATGAGGTACTTCTTCAGCTCGGACTTCTGCTGCACCCCGGTATCCAGGCCCCTGGCGTCGTCCTCGATTCGGGTGAGGGCGTTGAGGGCGGCATCCGCATTGTTCTTGGCCAGTTCCTGGTCGCCCTTCTGGAACAGGGCGTCGGCAGTATCAATCTGGACCCTGGCATCAGCCAGTCTTGCCTTGAGAGGCACCACATCAATCCCCTTGGCCTCCAGGCCGTCGAGGAGCTCCTTTACCGCCACATATCTGGACTTGGCCTGGTTGATGGCGTCCTTTGCCTCTGATATCTCCGCGGTGGATACCCTGACGGTTATCTTACCGCTGTCCTGGTACTGGGGGGGTTCACCCTTGTAGTTCACGAGGGTCTTGAGCTCGATGACGGTGATTTCGGTCTGGGTCTCGACCTCGGGGGCGTTGCCGGTTACCCTTATCTCCACCCTGTCCACGCCGGCGGAGGGCAGGGGCAGCTCGAAGTTCTGCACCCCATACCTCTGGGGTTCACCACCGTCGATGGTAATCCTGACTTCCGGGCTGGTGAGTTCGGTGGAGTAGTTGAGGGAGGCGTTCTCGGGGATGATGCCGGTCTTCTCGAGGACGATGTCCGCAACCACGGGGTCCCCGGGTTTGACATAGACCTTGTCCGCCTTGGACTGGGTAGGGGAAAGATAGTTCTCCACCGCCCACGCGGAGGCGGCGTTCAGGATAATGATTCCAACCACCAAGACCAGAAAAACCTTCCTCATCAGTTCATCCTCCTAGAGTATTGAGTCGATATCGCCCAAAAGCTCCTCGATTTCAGACCTTTTGCCACCTTCATCCTCGTGCTCTATCTCCTTGCCGATATCCTTTAGTCCAACTATATCCAATATGATATTTAAATACTTTGAGTTCGGGTCGTCCTTGAATACCAGTTCTATCTCCTGTCCGAACCTCTTCTTGGCCCATTCCCTGGCAAAGGACTGGCCGTAGACGTACTGGGTGTTCCCATAGATGAAGAGGTAGGGCTTCTCAATGCTCACCCCCTCCATGTTGAAGTAGAGGTGGTTCCTGACAATCCTGTCCACCAGGTCCTTGATGGCCGTATGCTCTGCCCGGATGCGGAGGAACCCCATGGTGGAGACCTTCCCCTTGTTCACCCTGAGGATTTCCTGCGGTTCCATGACCGTCAGGATTTTGAATATCTCCCTGTCCAGGATCTTGTGGGCGGTGACCATATCCTCCCCGCGGGTCATCAGCACGTCGTTGTCGAAGAGGATGGCACCGTCCCCGGAGGCGATGATATCGTCCAGGTTGGCGTAGGCGTTTTTCACGTAGAGGGTCCCCTCGGATTTCGAGGGCAGCACCAGGACGAGGATGATGGGCACGTTGTAGGTCTTCTTTATCCTCTTGGCCAGGTAGGCGACCCCCCCGGTGCCCGTGCCGCCGCCCAGGCCGGCGATGAGGAGAAAGGCGTCGGGTTTCTCGATATTCACCCTCCGGATGACGTTCATGGCCAGGGTCGACTCCTCCTCGATGATCTTCCTGCCCATCTCCACATCACCCCCGGCACCGTGTCCCTTGGCCCTGCTTGAGCCTATGAGGACGCGGTTCTCGGTGGGGATGGCACCCAGCTCTGCGATGCTCTCGCAGGTGTCAACGGCCACGGCCTTTACGTCCGCCTCACCCTTGAGGGAGAACTTGCTCAGGACACTCTTGAAGATGTCCTTTTTATAGAAGCCTTCCACTATCTGGCTACCGGCCCCTCCGATACCGACAATGGAAAGCATGGAGACCCCCCTTCAAAGGGTGTCTATATCTCCAAGAAGGGATTCCAGGTCCTTCTCCTTCTGGGGCTCCACGCCGACCTTTTCCTGGACGACCTTCTCCAGCATGGACTTGACCCGCGGGGCGTTGCCAATCCCTGCCAGGAGGACCACACATCCCACATAGCTGCTCTTAAGCAGGGGGTAGTCCCCGCCCCTTACTTCCGTGCCTGTGATGGTGGTCTCGAGCCACTCCCTGGCCTTTTCTATCCCCTTCCTGTCCAGCTGCTCAGGCGGCCCGGCGATGATGATGAGGGCCTTGTTGGCCGAGCGGTAGTCCGCCGGTAGCAGGAGCCTACCCTTGACCGCCCTCTTGACAACAGAAAGAATCCTCGAGGCCTTTCCAATCTCGTACTGCTTCTTCTTGAATACCCTGGTGAAGAGCCCCTCCCGCTTTACCTTCTCAGAGGCGTAGCCGATGCTGCACACCCCACCGTCCCTCAAGGTGTTGATGATCTCGGAAGCGTCCACCACCATCTCCCCCACCTGGCGCCTGGAGCGGGTCTCCCCGGCCCGGCACAGGATGCCGATGCGCTTGACAATCTCCTCGTTTATCCTGTCATATGCGGCCCTGACACTCTCGCCGGAGCGCAGGAAGGCCCCGTTGTCCACCAGGATGACGGCATCGCAGCTGGGCAGGAGGGCCTTGAGGGACCTGGCGGAGTTGAGGGTGTAGATATCCCCTTCGTTCTCGGCGGGCAGGATGCCGATGGCATAGACGGGCTCGTCATAGATCCTCTTGAGGTGCTTTGCCACGACGCTGATGGCACCGCTGCCGGTCCCGCCCCCCAACCCGGCGATGACAAGAAAGGCGTCCATCTTGCTGACGTTCATGTGGGAGATGCGGTTCAGGATGATCTCCACCTCTTCCTCGGCTATCTTGGCGCCCTTCTTGTTATCCGCCCCCACGCCGTGGCCCTTGACCTCCGTCTCCCCCAGCAGGATGCGGTCTTCCTGGGGGATGTACTGGAGGCCCATGAGGTCGGATATGGCGGTGTTCACAGCGAGGCATTCAAAAGTGTGAGGTGCGTGGCTCTTCCTATCCTCCATCAGGAACAGGTCAGCAACCTTGCTTCCTGCCTGGCCTAAACCGATGGTCAGTACCTTCATTAGCTTTCCTCCTCATTAGTATAAGTAGGCGGCTTTATAACCTTTTCTCTTGGGGTTCCCTAATATAAGTTTCGAATAAATAAGAAAGTATTTAATCCCTTAGCAAGAATTTCTGTTAGGGTGCAAGATGGACGGCTTTCTGTTGGATGTGGATTACAAGACCGTCGACGAAAAACCGGTGGTGCGGCTTTTCCTCAGAGACGTCATCGCCCTGGACCCCTCATTCAGGCCCTACGTCTACGTGGCGTGCGATGACCCCCGGGCCGTCGCAGGGGAGATTAAAGACCTGGAGCTCGACGGCCGCAGGCCGGTGACCGGGGTCGAGGAGATGGAGCGGGGGCTCCTCGGCAGGCCCAGGCGCTTCCTCAAGGTCTACCTCGGCCATCCCCAGCAGGTCCCCAGGGTAAGGGACCTCCTGCGCCGGCTGCCCGGGGTCTCGGCCGTCCTCGAGGACGACATCCTCTTCTCCCGGCGCTACCTGATAGACAAGGGGCTCGTCCCCACGGCCTGGGTGGAACTGCAGGGTAGGGTGGAGGGTTCCGAGTTCTGGGTGGAGGAGGTAAGACGTGCGGAGGGTCCCCTGCCCCGCCTGAAGGTCATGTCCTTCGACATAGAGACCTACAACCCCAAGGGTGCGCCCAGAGGGGACCAGGACCCCATCATCATGGTGAGCATGGCCACCTCGGGGGGGCTGCGGAAGGTCCTGTCCTGGAAGGCGCCCACCGCCGGGCTGGAGTTCGTCGAGACCCTTGAGGACGAGGCCGCCGTCCTCAGGAGGTTTGAGGAGCTCGTGAGGCAGGAGGACCCGGACATCCTGGTGGGCTACAATACCGATAACTTCGACTTCCCCTACCTGAACCAGCGCCTCAAGGCCCTGGGCATCGAACTGGCCCTGGGCAGGGACGGCTCCCCCCACAAGACCTCCACCAGGATGGGCATGAGCGAGACCCGCATGGCGGGCCGGCCCCACATGGACCTCTACCCCATCGTGAGGCGGTCCCTGCGCCTGCCTAGCTACGTCCTGGAGGACGTGGTGGCCGAGGTCCTGGGGGAGGAGAAGGAGAAGGTCCCAGGCGAGCGCATGGGGGAGATATGGGATAAGGGAGGTGAGGAACTGGACAGGTTCTTCAGGTATTCCCTGGAGGATGCCGAGGTGACACTGAGAATCGGGGAGAAGTACCTGCCCCTCTATATCGAACTCTCCCGGCTGGTGGGCCAGTCCATCCACGACGTGGCCAGGATGACGGCGGGCCAGCTGGTGGAGTGGTACCTGATGAGGGAGGCATTTGCCAGGGGGGAGGTCATCCCGGAGAGGCCGGGGGGCAGGGAGTTTGCCCGCAGGGCCGGGGATACCTATGAAGGCGGGTACGTCAGGGAGCCGAGGAAGGGCCTTTTGGAGAAAGTCTTCGACTTCCGCAGCCTCTACCCCAGCGTGATTGTGACCCACAACATCGACCCTTCCACCATCAGACCGGGACCGGGGGAGAACCAACCGCCGGGGATAGACTACCACTTCACGACCGAGAAGGAGGGGTTCATCCCCGCCCTGCTGAAGCGCCTTGTGGCCAGGCGTGCCGAGCTCAAGGAGGAGATGAAGAAGGCCCGGGACCCGGGGGAGAGGAAGATGCTGGACGTGCAGCAGCAGGCCCTCAAAATCCTGGCCAACAGTTTCTACGGCTATATGGGCTACCCACGGGCCAGGTGGTACCGCAAGGAGTGCGCCGAGAGTGTGACGGCCTTTGCCAGGGACTACATCAAGAAGGTCATGGAGGTGGCGGAGAAGGAGTTCGGCCTGGAGGTGGTCTACGGGGATACGGATTCACTGTTCATCCTGGTGCCCGGCGGGAAGAAGGAGAGGGCATTCGCCTTCCTGGAGGAGGTGAACAGGCGCCTGCCCGGGACCATAGAGCTGGAGTACGAGGGGTTCTACCGCCGGGGCATCTTCGTGACCAAGAAGCGGTACGCCCTGATAGACGAGAAGGACAGGATTATCGTCAAGGGCCTGGAGTTCGTGCGCAGGGACTGGGCACCCATCGCCAGGGATACACAGGAGAAGGTGCTTAAAGCCCTGCTGAAGGACGCCTCCCCGGAGGAGGCGGTGAGGATTGTCAGGAAGGCCATGGATGATATCCGGGCCCGCCGGGTGAGCCTGGAGGACCTGACCATCTACACCCAGCTGACCAAGAAGAT
>JAADFM010000147.1 GCA_013152845.1 Methanobacteriota archaeon
AGGGACGTCATGGTCACAGACCTAATCACCATCGCCCCTGATGAAAAGATTGCCCTGGCAGACCTCAAGATGACCCGCTCCAGTATCGGGTCCCTGCCGGTGGTGGAAGGTGACAGGATCGTGGGCATCATCACCCAGAGGGATATCATGCTGGCCCGCGGCTACGAGATAGGAGGGCTCAAGGCCAGGGACCTCATGTCCAAGGAGCTGGTGACGGTAACCCCTGAAACGCCTCTGAAAGAGGCCATCGAGATGATGCTCAAAAACAGAATCGAGCGCCTCCCGGTGGTGGACGGCGGCCGCTTCCTTGGCCTTGTCGTCCAGGGCAACATCCTGAAGACCCTCGTGGAAGGATAGCCGAACATGTTCGCAAAAAAGACCATATAGCACCAACAGGAATTTATATCATATGGGAGATATATTATATCGTGGGGAATCCTCGGGAGGCGGTAAGATGAGGATGAAAATCGCCGATATGATATATGTTCTTGACCTCCAGAACAAGAACAAACACATAAACGCCACCCTGGCGAAATACGGCCTGGACCCCTCATCCCTCAAGGCGCTCAAAGACGCCCTGGAGAGGGGGAAGTGGAAGGTAGTGGTCTAACCCTCCATCTGGTACCCGGAATAGGGGAGGGCCTTGCCGTCCATGTACACCACACCTGCATCAGGGTCCACCTGGATGAGGTGGTCTGCGATGAGGGCGAGGGCTGTGGTGAAGGCCGGGCCGTCGCAGGCATACTTCATCCGTTCCTGGACCACGTCTCTTGCGTATGCCCTCAGTGCGTCGAGACCCTCCTTCCTCCTGATGCGGGCCACCTCCCTGGCATCCACCTTGTAGGGCCGGGACTGGACGAAGATGGGTCCCCCGTCCACGGTACTTGTCAGGAAGTGGATGGTGGATTTGAGTTCCGTCTCTCCTGCGATGAGTGCGTCTGTGACGGCATCGTCCCCGGTGAAGCACCTCTGTCCGTCCCTTTTCCCGCCCAGGTAGCGGATGCTCAGGTCAGCGGGATGGACGTTCAGGCACCGGTAGGGAAAGGCCTCCAGGAAGGGGTCGGATAGGATGCGCATCCATCCCGAAAGGGCGATGATGTCAGGGTCGTAGTTCTCCTCTATGAACTCCGCAATCCCCTGGTCGTAGTGCTCCCTCAGGGTCCAGGGGTCTGCCCCGAAGGCCTTCAGTTCTCCGGCCATGTCGCTCTCCAGGAAATCGGCGTACTCCCGCACCTCCACCGGGATTCCGTGCTCCCCTGCAAGCCCGATGCCGCTGGCATCGCCGCGGTCAGTGAGCCCCCCGGTGATGACGTAGTCGGTGCCGCATTTCGGGTCCTCCAGCATGGCCTTCATGCTGCTGGCGCTGCCCGAGAATAGGACCGCCACCTTTAGGGGTCCCTTCCTCTTTCTGCCGTCGAAAACCGTCAGAAGGCCCATACCGGAGACTTCCATGGACTCGGATTTATATCTATCGAAACTTTTATCATAAATCACCCCATTCCTACTACTATGCCCAGCCTTTTAAGGAGTTTCGAGGTCAGTTACCTCAGGAAATGGAGCCTCATAAGCATCCTCATAGGGGTGATCGCAGGCTTTGGTGCCATCCTCTTCTACGAGGGCCTCCAGCTGGGCACCCACTACTTCCTGGGCCACGGTGCAGGTCTTTATCCCCCTGACTCCGGGGGAACCCTGGAGGATACTGTTGTATGGACCCCGCCCACCCGCCTGTGGCTCCTCCCGGCAATCGTGGCCCTGGGCGGCCTGGTCTCGGGCGTTCTGGTCTTCACCTTCGCCCCCGAGGCCGAGGGTCACGGGACGGATGCCGCCATCCGGGCCTTCCACAGGGAGAAGGGGGTCATCAGGAAGAGGATACCCCTGGTGAAGATGGTGGCTTCCATACTGACCATATCCACAGGCGGCAGTGCCGGGAGGGAAGGTCCCATCGCGCAGATAGCCGCGGGGTTCGGGTCCTTTGTAGGCTCCCTGTTCAGGCTGAGCGCCCACGACCGGCGCATAGCGGTGACGGTGGGCATCGGTGCTGGGGTGGGCAGCATCTTCAAGGCCCCCCTGGGCGGGGCACTTCTGAGCACGGAAATCCTGTATATGAGGGACTTCGAGAAGGAGGCCCTGATACCCGCTGTCATCGCATCCATCGTGGGGTACAGCATCTTCGCCCTCTACGACGGATTCGACCCCGTCTTCTCTGCCGGGGAATACCACTGGACCATGCTACAGATACCCTTTTTCGTCCTTCTTGGCGTGGTGTGTGGCCTCATCGGGCAGCTCTATGTCTTTGCCTTTTACAGGACCAGGGAGATCTTCTCCCTGCTGAAGGTGCCCAACCACGTAAAACCCGCCCTGGGGGGCGTCCTGGTCGGCAGCCTGGCCGTTGTCCTTGTCCTCCTCTTCCCGGAAGAGGGTGGGGCCGCCGGTCTGGGTGGTCTGGGCATGGGCTACGGCTTCATCCAGCTGGCCATCTACAACCACCTGCCAATAAAGATCATGCTCATCCTCATATTCGCCAAGATAGTGACCTCCATCACCATCGGCTCGGGTGGCAGCGGCGGCGTGTTCGCCCCGGGCCTTGTCATCGGGGCCATGGTGGGCGGCACGGTGGGTGCCGTCTCCCACCTCCTCTTCCCGTCCATAGTGCCCTACCAGACCATCCCGGCGTTCGTCATCATCGGCATGATGGCCCTCTTCGGCGGGGTGGCCAAGGCCCCCATAGCCGTCATCGTCATGGTGAGCGAGATGACCAACGATTTCACCCTCCTCCTGCCCTCCATGACCGCCATCGTGGGTTCGGTGATACTGACCGGGGAGAGGAGCATCTACCACGAGCAGGTGCCCACCCGCCTGGACTCACCCGCCCACATGAGGGAGTACTTCTGCTCTCTTTTGAGCATCCCGAAGGTCCAGGATGCAACAAGGACCGAGTTCAAGAGGCTCAGTCCGGATTCCAGTATAAGCGAGGCCGTGCTGGCCATGCGCCATGGCGTGGATGCCCTGCCAGTGGTCCGGGGGGACAGCCTGGTGGGCAGCGTCTCGCTGAAGGATGCAACAGATGTCCCCATAGAGAAATGGAAGGACACAAAGGTCGGCGAGATAATAAAGGAGCCCCCCGTCATCTACCACAACAGCTCCCTGTTCGAGGCCATCGAGAAGATGAACGAGATGGACCTCCATACCTTCTTCGTGGTCGACAGGGAGGACCCAAAGCGCCTAGTCGGCCTTGTGACAAGGAAGGACATCCTGCGCATCTATTCCGGGGGGATAGAATAGGCAATCAGGATTCCTTTGCTTCCATCACCCCTTTTATGCGCTTGAGCTTGAAGAAGTTCTCCCTCTCCATCTCGTCCAGGCGCAGTGTGATGTACTTGATGGTCTTCTGGAGCCTGGGGATGATGATATTCTCCAGGGCGTTGACCCTGCGCTTGGTGCTCTCGATATCCTTTGCCAGGAGTGTGATTGACTTCTCCACCTCGGCCAGGTGCACCACTGCCGCCAGGGCCGCCTCGAACCGGGCCGCCGCCTCGTCGAGCTTCGAGGAGGTGTCTGTGATACCGTAACCCCTCTCGGTGAACTTCCTTGCCGTTCCCTCCATCCGCAGGACCGGCACCCGTACCCCCATGATGTTTGTGAATACGGCCTCCAGCTCCTCTGACGGCCTGGAGGCCCCGGCCACCTCTGCCACCTTGATGGGTCCCAGGGTGGCCTGTGCCAGAATCAGGGCACGGAAACCGTCCTTCAGCTCCTCCTCGGCCTTCTCCCTTGCCCCTTTGGCCTCGTCCAGGATGCGGAAGAACTCCATGATAAGGGCGTCCCTCTTCTCCTTGAGGAGCTTGTGGCCCTTTACCGCCAGCTTGCCCTTGCTTTTCAGCTTTAGAAGCTCCATGCGGGTGGGTT
>JAADFM010000148.1 GCA_013152845.1 Methanobacteriota archaeon
GCGCTTAACCGACCGGGGCAACACCGTGGTGGTCATCGAGCACAACCTGGATGTCATAAAGACAGCTGATTGGATCATCGACCTAGGCCCTGAAGGCGGTGACGAGGGCGGACGCATCGTGGCCGAGGGGACCCCGGAGGAGGTGGCCGGGGTCAACGAGAGCTACACCGGGAAATTCCTGGCGCAGCTAGTCCTGGAACGCCACGAACCATAGCCCAGCTTTTACCGCTTCGGTGTCTTCAATCAGCTCGCGAATCTTCCTCTGCTTGGCGCACTCCACCTCCCCTGGGAGGCTGCAGTACTTGCCCGCGGTCACGCAGTGGCCCGGGCACTGTTGGATGAAGGTCTTCTGGTCCAAGGGCTTCCACCTATCCCCTAGGAATGGGATTATCATGAATAATATTTATTGTAATAGATTATTATTGCAACTAATAACGCCGCCTGCCTGCCAAGCACCCCTTCAAAGCCCTATCTCCCCGGCAATCCTCTGGAGGCTCTCCAGGGCGATGGCGAAGAACTCTCCCCTCTCCAGCCCGATTTCCTCGCAGTAGAGTATGCGCTCCCGGCTCACGTTGCGGGCGAAGTCCTTGGCCTTGAACTTCTTCTTGACGGACTTGACCTTGACGTCCGCGAGCCTTTTCGAGGGCTGGACCAGGGCGCAGGCGATGAGGAGCCCGGAGACGGCATCGGCGGCGATGAGGGCCTTCTCCATCCGGGTCTCGGGCTTGACGCCGGTGTGCTCGTGGTTGTGGGCCTGGATGGCCCTGATGACCTCCTCCGGGACCAGCCCGGTGAGCATCTCCCCGGCCACCAGGGTGTGCCTTTCGGGCTCGTTCTCGGTCAGGGTGTAGTCGATGTCGTGGAGCAGGCCCACCAGGCCCCAGAGCTCCCCGTCCTCCCCGAAGTGCCGGGCCAGTCCGCCCATTATGGCCTCGACAGCCAGGGTGTGGTTCACCAGGTTGGGGTTTTTGATGTGCTTCCTGACAAGCTGGAGGGCCCTTTCCCTTTCCACCCCGCCTCACGCCCCGAACTTCTCGCTCTTGTTCATCAGGTTCAAGAGTATTGGGATGATGTCCCCGGCACGGATGCGGTTGAGCCCGCCTGTGGCGCAGGCCCGCTCCCCGAAGCTGGCCACGGCATCGGTGCGCACCCCCGGACCCAGGAACATGATGGGCACCGGGTCCCCGGAGTGGTCCTGGACCGCGCAGGGTGTGGAGTGGTCACGAGGTAGTTGTCCCTGGCGAAGTCCTTGAGGGGCTCCAGGGCGCGGTCGATCTCCTCGATGACCCCGAGCTTCCTCTCCGGGTCGTTGTCGTGGCCGGCCTCGTCGGCCTCCTTGATGTTCATCAGGAGAAAATCCTTATCCTCCAGCACCTCCAGTGCCTGGACAATCCTTTCGGCATAGTCAGACCTTACATCCACCACCTCCATGCCCGAGAGCCTCCCGATGCCCTTGATGATGGTGGTGGTGGCCATGCAGGCCGCCGAAAGGCCCGTCCTCCCCTCGAAGGGCTCCAGCTCTGGGGCCACACCCCCGCCCCTGGTGAGTACGATGTTGGCCGGTGGTTTGCCCTCCTCCTCCCTCTTGGTGTTGAGGGGATGGTCCTTCAGGACCCGGTGGGACTTCTCCACGAACTCGTTGAGGATGCGGGCCGTCTTCTCGGCCGCTTCGGAGCCGTCCAGGCCGGTGAGCCTGGGCACCTTCTCCCCGGTGCGGTGGGGGTCGGTGTCCGGGACCCGGCCGCTCAGGCCCCCTCCCCGCAGGACCAGGACCCCCCGGTAGGACAGGGAGCGGAACAGGATTTCAGCCCCCCGGACCTCTATCCCCTGGACCGCCTCGGCCAGCGCCGTGGTGTCTTCAATCCTCCCGGCCCTCCTGTCGGTGACCGTCATGGAGGCGTCCACGGTGGCGAAGTTGCACCTGAAGGCCACGTCCCCGGGCCGCAGTTCCAGGCCAAAACCGGCGGCCTCGAAGGGACCCCGGCCGGTGTAGGCGGTGTAGGGGTCGTAGCCCAGGATGGCCAGGTGGGAGGTGTCGGAGCCCGCCCTCACCCCGGGTGCGATGGGGTCGCAGATGCCGCATTCCCCCTCTGCGGCCAGGGCGTCAAGGATGGGGGTATGCGCCGCCTCCAGAGGTGTCTTTCCCCCCAGGGACTCCAGGGGGCGGTCACCCATGCCGTCGCATACCAGCAAAAGGACTTTCATGACAGTAGAGCTTCGGCCTCCGTGCATATAAAATTTGGGATTTCAAAGGAGGGCCACAGCCCCGATGCCCACCACGGCAGCGGCCAGGGTGGAGATATAGTTGACCGAGGCGTTGCCCATGTAGCCCCGCCGCTCGAATACCGCTCCGAGGAGGCTGTCCACATGGTAGCCCACAATCCCGCCAGCCACCCCGCCAGCCATGGCATGGGCAGGGGGCAGGATGCCAAGGATGACCGAGGCCAACACGATGACCCCAACACCTGCCACCCCGGCCAGCTCTCCGAGGAGTGAAATCCCTCCGTCGGTGCCGGGTGCCACCTCCCTGAAGGAGGTTATGAGCCTGGGACGGGAGCGGCTGAGAACACCTACTTCGGAGGAGAGGGTGTCGGCAGTGATGCTGGCCACCGATGCCACAAAACCTGCTGCCACCAGCTGGGGCTCGGAAGCCGGGTGCCAGTAGGCCACGGCCAGGAGCACGGGCACTCCGCCGTTGGCAAGGACGTTGACGGCATCCCTCCTCCCCCAGCGCCCCTCGCCCACGTCCTTTTCCCTCTTGAAGTCGAAGCGGTACCTGGTGGAGCCATAGCCTAAAAGGACAAAGAGGACCATGAGGAGGAGCCAACCCATGCCGGCCGCAAAGCCCACCACCAGACCCATGAGGGCGGCTGTCAGGGACCCATAGGCGTCGAAGACACCCTTCCAGTAACTCACCACCCCGAGGATGACGCAGAGGGCTACAACCGGCAACATGGTCCGTATCAGGCCGCGGCCTTGTGGGACTCAAGTACCTTTATCTTCCTGACCTCGACCCGTTTTAGGGGGTATATCTTGTTCAGTTTCCTGTAGAGTGAGATGGATATCTTGCCCTTCACCGCATCCTGGACGAACTGGTCGAGGTCGCTCTTCTGGGCCGCCTCCTTTACCAGTTCTGTCATCTGTTTCCTGATGAGCCTCTCCTGGGAGGTCTGGGCCCTCCCGATGGCCAGGCCGATGACCTTGACCCGCAGGCTGTGGCCGTCCTTGGTCTTGACGTCGATTACCGCCTCCACCCTGGTGGTCTTGCGCCTTATCTGGGAGCGCATGTAGTCGCGCGAGAGCGCCTGACCCTTGAACCTGGTGAAGGCCTGGTTGCCCTTGACGTCGTTGATTTGAAACTGGACCTTGATATGCTGTTTGGAGAAGTCGCCGGCGAGTTCCCTCATGGTCACGGTGATGGTCCGCCCCAGGAGGTGTTTCGGGTCTGATGCGACGGTCTCGGCGATCTTCCTGCCCTCGAACATAGAAGGGGCTATGATATCATAGGTCTTTTTCGTCTTCCAGGTGTCTATCTTCTTCTTCCTTCTGGCTCTGGCCATCTAATTCCTCCGAAAGCTCAAGCCTCAATAAAAGAGAACAGCCATGGTTTGAAGGGTTTTTATTTATATAGTTTTTGCCGGG
>JAADFM010000149.1 GCA_013152845.1 Methanobacteriota archaeon
GGGATTCCATCTTTGCCTTTAGAGTTTACCCATCAGGATAAACGCTATGATGAGTCCGTAGAACGCAACACCTTCTGCCAGAGCGATGAAGATGAAACTCCAGGACGTCATCTCTTTCTTTTCGGCAATGGCGCCCAGCGCTGCTGCGCCGATGATACCTACACCGATACCGGCTCCAGCAGAGGCAACGCCTGCAGCGATTCCTGCACCGATGGCAATACCTACCTTGGCGGTGTCACCAAGGGCAGAAGCGGCGGCTTCTCCCTCAGCAGCGGCCACGCCGCTAACCAACAGTGCCAGGATTGCTATCACTAACGCATTTGCGATTACGAATCCTTGTAGCACGTTTTTCTTTGATACCACAAAATCACCTCTCTCTTATCCTTTTTTATCATTACTTTTAAATCTTACCATTTGCCCGCACCGGGACCGTGTATATCCTCTCCACGATGAAAGGCTTGAACATCTCTCCTTCTCCGGTATAGAACTTGGAGAACCACTCATAGTAGTGCAACCTCAGGCTTTGGATAAAGGATATCAGGGCCTCGAAGACTATTATAAATGTGTTCCCCAGGATGAACACCACTGCGTTCAACGGTGTCGGGGAGGCGCCCATGGCCATGAGCATGAGCATGTTGAAGACGGCATGGACCACCGCCAGGGCGCTTACCCGGATATAGGAGATGCTGTTGAAGAGGAACCGGGTGACGGCCTCATACGCCTCGTAGATGCTCCAGGGTATGGAGAGACCCTCCACAAACTTCCCGCCGAGGATAATCATACCCACCGGGACAAAGAAAGGCAGCCCCAGGGCCTTTACCGACGATGCTATGGTGTCGGCACCGAAGAATCCGAAGGCAATGTTTATAAGCCCGTTAACACCGTTGGAATGGAGCACGTAGGCGCCGCCCCAGAAGAGCCAGAGCCCTACGACGCCCCAGGGGCTGAATATGGCATGGAGCGGCTTGCCGTGGGACAGTTCGTCATAGATGTTTATGAGACACCCCAGGGTCAGCTGCACCAGTGCGATGTAGAAGGCGAAGGTTATAAGAGTGTCTACACTCTCCAGGGGGCGGAGCCACAGGGCGGGGACTATCCCTTCCAGTCCGAAGAACTCTCCGTAAAGGAACCCTGCTAGGGTGGCGAAGATACCGCAGTAAAAGAGGATTCTGCCGAGCCGCTTGGTGCCCTCGTCCAGTTTCAGACGGAAACCCATAAGATAACCGAGGATTACCAATACCAAACCCTGCCCGGCATCTCCGAACATGAGGCCGAACAGGATGGGGAAACTCAGGGCCATCATGAGGGATGGGTCGGTCTTCCCGTAGGACGGGACGCCGTAGGTGTTGGTGAGCAGTTCCATAGGTTTTGCAAGCCAGGAATTGTAGAGGAGGGTGGGTGGGTGCTCCTCGTGCTCTTTTGGCTCCTCCACCGCAACGATGCAGTGGTTCTCTGACTCCCGCTCTATGATGCCCTTGACCTCTTCCACCCTGTCCACGGGGACCCAGCCCCTGAGGAGGACGGTGCTCTGGGTGCTGCCGAAGTAGGCGTTGACCTCGTCCAGGGTCTTCTCTATCTTCAAGATTTCCTGGGTCAGGAGGAGCTCCTTCTCCTCGGCATCCTTCAGCTCCTTCACCTCGGCCAGGAGCTTCTCTTCCTCCTCATCTATCTGGGCGGTCTTTGTTACCACCATCTCCTGGGCCTCTTCCAGGGTCAAATCAGCGAAACTCGCCGGGGCTCTGAACTCCTCGAATCTGTGGATGTGCATGGTCCGTTTGAGGTCTGCTTCAAATTCCCTGGGTGCGACCACCAGGATGATGGAATGGGTCTTGTTGTGGGGTACGGTATGAATATAACACAGGTCGGTTATCTCGGCCAAGTCCTTCTGGAATTCCTCCAGTTCGTCTGTGGCGATGACCCCTGTGGCCGTGAAGACCTCGGTGAACCCTTCCAGGTCAGCCGGACCCAGGCCGAGGGGTTTCAGTTTCTCCAGGACGTCCTCTGCCTCGGCCACCTCTTCCCTCTCTTTTTTCAGCTCCTCCAGTCTGGCGGAGATGGCGAAGACCTTCTCCCCCAGGTCTGCGAGTTTGCGGTTGACCTTATCAAAGAGCTCATCAGGGGAGGTCTCCTCGGTCTCCACCGGCTTGACCGGCTCTGCGGTAAGTTTCTTCAGCAGCGAGGTCTCCTCTTTCTCCTTGGCGAGCTTGAAGACGTCCAGCATCCCCTCTACCTTGGCAAGATGTTCACCGGCCTTGGCGTTTATCCCCTTCGGCCTTCCAGGGGATAAATCAAACCCCTCAAGTTCATCTACTTCCTCGACCTTTAAAAACTGTATGGCCCCCCGTTCCTTCAGTTCCCTCAGGACCGCATCCCTTTTGTCATCGAGTATAACTGCGGTCATCTTCTGCATCTTAACCGGTTTTATCATACCACTACCTCTCTCTGGTTGTACCTCCAACGTCGCTATCCAATATGGAATAATTATATTTAAAGTTTCCGAATTAATCGGATCGGCCATCTCAAAAGGCGGAACAGAGGTCTCTGTTGATGGCCTCGTAGGCTGAGAGAATCCTCTTTTCCCTCTCAAGCCTCTCTTCGGGGTAGGCCGGGAACTCCATCTCCAGCCGTTCCAGCTCTTCCCTGGCAGGGATGGCCTGCCTGCCGCTTCCCACGGTTTTCCCGGATACCGTGTCGATGACCCTGGCGTCCTCCCAGTTGGTGATGACCGAAAATGGAATCTGGTAGTCATCGAGGAGCCTCCCGTAGGATACCACCAGCCTCTCACCCGCCTCCATGGCACCATGGACGCATTTTATCACCATGACCCTCCTCCCTCCGAGCCTTACCACCAGGTCCACCCTGGGCCGTATCACCTCCCCGTCAAGATGGACCTCGAATTCCACCCCCACCTGGATTTCTTCCTTTGGGTAGTGCTTCTCCTCCACCAGGAACCTCTCTATCTTCTGGCGGACCCTCTCCGCCCGGGTTTCGGGCACCTGTCTACCTGTTATGAAATCCCGGACATATCCAAATACCTCGCAGCTTGGAATCCTACACAGGTCTTCGTTAGGGTGTTGCCTCATCCCGCTCTTCACCTTCTACCTTCCTTCCTGCCTTCCTGTGTTATCATATAAATATAATAACATTATAACATGTTATAACATGGACATCGGTTCTCATTTACAACCCATGGAAAAATGTCGAAAAGTTTAAATAAGATATCATATCCCTCAAAGGGTAGGTTGGATTTGTGGATACTCTGAGAGGAGAAAGTGA
>JAADFM010000150.1 GCA_013152845.1 Methanobacteriota archaeon
CTCCCGGAGAAGCTCCGGGACGTCCTACTCCCTAGCCGTCATGACAAATCCGAAGCCGGGATAGGCCTTCAGCCAGTCGGCGAGGTCCATCTGCGGTCTCGGCAGGAGCCCGAGGTCCACTGTCCCCCCCACCCCGCTGGCCTCGAAGAGCATGGCCAAGGTCCCGATGACTCCCGGGTTGGAGATATCCTTGCAGGATGCGGCCAAGCCCTTCTCGCCGATGCGGGCCATGAGGCCCATGTGTTCACGGACCCGCCGGGCATCCTTCCGGGTGGTGGTATCCCAGTTTAGGCGGAACCTCGGGTGGCTCCTACCATCCAGGTCCACCGCCACCACGATTCTGTGGCCTGGCCGGGCGAGTACATGATGCCGTCCCGGGTCCCCTCACCCAGGACCGCAACAGTCACCGCATCGTAATCAGTATCCGGATGCACGTGCCCTCCCACCAGGGGGACGCCGAACTTGGCCACCCCCGCGGCGAGGCCGCGACCCACCTCCCGGCAGAACTCCGCGCTGCTTGAGGAAAGGACGTCCACCATCGCCACCGGGCGCGCGCCCATGGCCAGGATGTCGTTGACGTTGACCAGGACCGCACAGTACCCCGCCCACCAGGGGTCCCTGCCGACGATTCTGCCCCAGATGCCGTCGGCGGCCAGGAGGCTCACCCTCCCGTCTCCCAGGTCCAGGACCGCGGCGTCCTCGCCAAAACTTGCAAGGACCTGCCCCCGGCCGCCCTGGAAACCCGCGAAGGCATGGATGGCCGCACCGATGTGCCTCTTCCTGGTCAGGCCCTCATAGCTTCGAATCTCCCGGGCGATGTAATCCAGCTCCATGCTAAATCCCGGGAAGCGGGAGAAGATAAACTTAACCCGGGCCTTCAAAAGATTTAATAACCGGTATGGAATTGTTTTACCCATGAAGATAAGCCTCGATGTGGTCTTGAAGGACCGGCCGGGCCAGCTGGTGAAGCTGCTGGAACCCATATCCCAGAAAGGCGGAAACATCATCAGCATAGTCCACCTCAGGGAGACGGTCAAGGAGGGGCGGGTCCCGGTCCACGTATCCTTCGAGATAAAGGATTCATCCACCCTTGAGGAAATACTGGAGGAGATCGAGAAGAGGGACATCTGGGTATCCAAGGTGGGGGAGCTGAGCCACAAGGAGAGGTACACCATGGTCCTTGTGGGCCACATCGTGGACACCGACCTCAGGGACACCATCGACCTCATCCACGAAGTAGAGGGTGCGGTGGTGGCCGACGTGGGGCTGACCATGCCGGACCCGGATATGGAGTCCTCGGCAAGGATCGTCATCGACGTGCACCGGGAGGTCCTGGAAAACGTCCTGGAGAGGGTCGATGAGATTGCCCGCAAGAAGGACCTGCTGGTCATCAGACCCCTGGGAGTGTGAGCCATGGACCTCCAGATAATCGGGTTCGGGGTCATCGGCCAGGGCTTCGCAGAGGTCCTCGCCAGGAAGGCCGCCTTCTTCAAGGAGCGCCACGACCTGGAGTTCAACGTGGTGAGCATCACCGACATCACCGGTACCGCCCATGACCCCGCCGGCCTGGACCTGGTAGAGGCCCTGAGGGTCATGGAACGTGAAGGGGCCGTCATCGGCTACCCCGGGGCAGAGAAGATGTCCGGGGTGGACGCCGTCAGGGAGGTGGAGGCCGACCTGGTAGTGGAGATGACCCCCTCCAACATCGAAACCGGGGAGCCGGGGCTTTCCCATATGAAGACCGCCTTCAAAGAGGGCAAGCACGTGGTCACCTCCAACAAGGCCCCCCTGGCCCTGAGATACCGGGAACTGGTCGAAATGGCAGACAGCAAAGGCGTCCATTTCAAGTTCGAGGCCTCGGTAGGTGGAGCCATGCCCATCATCAACCTGGCCAGGGAGAACCTCTCAGGGGACGAGGTGACGGGCATCAGCGGTATCCTCAACGGCACCACCAACTACATCCTAACCAGGATGAAAAAGGAGGGCCTGCCCATAGACACGGTACTTCGGGAGGCCAAGGAGCTGGGCATCGCCGAGACCGACCCCACCTACGACCTGGAGGGCATAGACACGGCCTCGAAACTGGTCATCCTGGCCAACGCCATCATGGGCACCGATGCCAGCTACAAGGACGTCAAGGTAGAGGGTATAAGGAGGGTGACCCCCGAGGCCGTGAAGCTGGCCGCAGAGGATGGATACGTCATAAAACTCGTGGGCGAGGTGGCGGACCACCACATGGAGGTCTCCCCGCGCCTTGTGCCCAAAAACCACCCCCTGAACGTGGACGGGGTCCTGAACGTGGCCCAGCTCAAAGCAGATGTTGCAGGAGAAATAACCGTGGTGGGGAAAGGCGCCGGCAGGGTGGAGACCCAGAGCGCCATCCTCTCGGACTTGATAGGAATCGCAAAAAAGACTGCCTAGTCCTCGCAGCTGGAGCCGCAGCTTGAGCAGGCGTTGGCCTGGATGTTGGGGTTTGTGATGGTGAACCCGGTCTGGCCGTCGTTGTCGATGAAGTCCACGACCGCACCGTCCATGTAGGCCCCAAGCTGTTTGTCCATCACGACCTTTATCCCGTTGGCCTCCAGGACCTCGTCCTCCTCCTTGGGCTCCTTCTCAAGGGCCAGGCCGTAGGCCGGGCCAGAGCAGCCCATCCCTGCAATGAAGATGCGGAGCATGTGGTCCTCTTTTTCCTGCTCCTTGAAGACGTTCAGTATCTCTGCCGCAGCCTTGTCTGTTATGGTTATCATATTTTATCACCTTTAGTTTTGATGTATCCTTCTCGCCCAATTTACCGTCTGTATTTTTTATTGGAAACTATCCCTTGTGGCAGTCCGCCTCACAGGTCTTCCTGGCATACTCCTGCTCGGACTCGGCCACATGCTCCTCGGTGGCGAGGATGTCCCCGGTGACCGGGTCGATGAAGAAGACGATGGAGCTGAGGGAAGCCTCGCCCCCGCAGCCGCACTTGCGCTCCATGAGCTCCACCTTCCATACGTACTGCCCCCTGGCCTCGTCCCAGACCAGGGAGGCCAGCTCCACCCGCAGCTCCGGGTCCTTGAAGTGCTGCCTGGAGAAGTTCAGGTAGGCGAAGGACCCCGCGGCCTTTTCCAGGGCCTCCTCCCTGGTCACAGGGAGGTTGAGGCTGGACTCCAGGGACTCTATCCGGCCCTGGGCCTCTTCCAGCTGCGAGGCCTTGACCTGGAGCTCCTCCTCGAGGTCCTGGAGCTTGAAGAAGTAGTATCCCGACGAAACCAGGGCCAGGAGTCCCACGATGACGACAGCGGTGCCGATATAGGTGCCTGTTCCGGCCATAGGAGATTATACCCGGGGGATACCGCCCTCATTGATTATTATGACGTCCTTGACGGCCTTGACGGCGGTGAAGGGAATCATGATCTCCCCCTTATCGTTCAGCCTGAAGTACTTGGCGTCGATGTCCTTGCCGGGTTTGATGATGAGCATGATAATCTTGCCAGCCATGGTCTCGATGGTAAGGTCCACCAGCTGGCCGATGACCGTCCCCCTGTCACTTACCACATTCCTGCCAATGAGACTCTTTCCGTTTATTTTTGCCATAAACTGCCCTCCTTTTCAAAGGCACAAGTCTAGGATGGCCCCCTTCCATATAAATATTTTACCACATATTATTTATATCCCCTTTATTCAAGTATCCAACCCATGATGGAAACCGCCCTTTCCGCCCTTTATTTCTTCGTCCCCGCCTATGTGGCCAACACCACTGCCTGCATCTTCGGCCACGGCCGGCCCGTGGACCTCGGGAGGAACTTCCTGGACGGGCGGAGGCTCCTGGGGGACGGCGTTACCATAAGAGGGCTGGCGGCCGGGACGGCCTGGGGGGTCCTCGCAGGGCTGCTCATGACCATGGTAAAGATTCCCTTCGGCATGGACTCCGGCCGGTGGATGGCGGTGTCCTTCCTCCTGGCATTCGGCGCCCTGGTGGGAGATGCGGC
>JAADFM010000151.1:0-1517 GCA_013152845.1 Methanobacteriota archaeon
CAGTTCTCGTAGTCCTTGACATACATGCCGCAGATCGGGCAGCGGTCCCCCTTTTCAATCTCCACGGGATGGATATCTTCCAGTTTTAGAGCTGTCGCCGGGGGGGCGGCCGCTTTCTCGGCACAGCCTAGGACCAGTAAAACCATCAGGACAATGAAAAAAGCTCTTATCGACATGATACCCTTCCATTAGATACTCATCTTTCTTGCAGTCCGACAAGCATACTATCACCTTAAAATGGAGGTGAATATGTGAGAAGGGGTCCCCCTCCCACATATCCGTCCTATCCTAGGACTCTTAAGTCTCACATCCCGCTCATGTTCATGCCTTCCATGCCGCCCATCTTCATCTTGAGGCCCTTGAGGATGTCCTTGGTGATGTCGTCGAAGCCGATTATGTTGCCTCCATGCTCCTTTGTAAAGTCCATGGCAGCCATGTGGTCGGCGAAGGGCACCAGGTCCTCGCCCATGGGGCTCTGGACGTCAGAGCCGTTGACGTAGTGGGCGGTCTTGGCGTCGATATATTCCTTGCTGTCGTGATCCTTCACGTAGAGGGCCTTTATGGTTCCCGGGTCCTCGACCCATGTCTTGTCCATGCCCATGTTGTCGAGGCCATGGTAGTATTTCAGCATGTCCTTTGGGGAATCGAAGTGGACCACACTGCCGTCGGTGAAGACTATCTGGGCGTTCCAGTCAGGATACTTGGCGGGCATCATCCCGCAGATGGGGCAGGTATCATTCATGGTGGGCTCGGTGGCCATGACCATCTTCATTTCGCCCATCCCTCCCATGTCCATGCCTTCCATGCCGCCCATCTTCATCTTGAGCCCCTTAAGGACATCTTTGGTGATGTGTTTGTATTCCATGACCTCGCCGCCGTGTTCCTTGGCGAAGTTCATGGCGTCCATATGGTCGGCGAAGGGCACCAGGTCCGCACCCATGGGGCCCTGGGCATCGCTCCCCTTAACATAGTAGGCTGTCTTGGCCTCTATGTACTTCTTGGAGGAGTAGTCGGTCACAAAGGCACCGGCTATGGCGGCCGGGTCCTTAATCCAGACCTTGTCCATGCCCATGTTGTCCAGCCCCTTCAGGTACTTGAACATGTCCTTTGGGGAATCGAAGTGGACAACGGTCCCGTCCTTGAAGACGATCTCCGCCTTCCAGTCGGAATACTTGGCAGGCATCATCCCGCAGATGGGACACTCGTCCTGCATGGTGGGTTCCACGGGTTCCACCGCCGCCGGCGCGGCCGTGGTCGGAGCAGGGGTGGCGGCCGGATGGCCTGTCTCTTTTGCCCCGGCGCATCCAGCCAGGATACCCCCTACAATGAGTAGGAAAATCAAGGTTGCTCTCACACTAAATCACCTCTTGTTTTTTTATGTTTAAATACTTCCTGAAAAAAACCAATAAATACCTTACCAGTTGAAAACGTTCTGTTGGAAATGCACGGTTCCAATATCCATAATAGAAATCGCTAAGCAAACCATTTTCACGTTATTATACGTTCTAAACATCTAA
>JAADFM010000151.1:1558-4053 GCA_013152845.1 Methanobacteriota archaeon
ACCGTCAAATTTAATGGATATTCAATCCTAATCGACCAGCTCCCCTCGCCGAGGATGGTTGCGATGTTTTCTACCCTTTTTCTCGGCAGGGAGTCGTTCTTGGAGACCCATAGGGTTATCTCCTTTTCACTGATTTCTGCATCCTTCGGGATGACTTTCAGGACCCAGCATTCTTCGCCCTCCATGTTTTCGCTCCCCAGAAGGGTGACCGCTGCCTCCTTATCTGTACCCAGGAGTTCCTTCATGAGCGCCTCCTTTCCAAGGGCAGGGGCCGTGGCGTTGGTCCAGTTCTCCATACCCTTTCTATCATGGGTCTTGCCGCCAACCACCAATATCTCATAGAAATTGTAGCCGTTAATCCAGCAGGTCTTCCGGTAATACCCTTCCTCGGGGCTGAATTCTATCTGGTAGCTGATGTTCAGGTCTCTTTCATCAATTTCGTGGACCCCTGACTTCACGATACGGTAGGCCCCTACTTCTCCCACGGCGTCTAAGGTATTTTCCCAGACCGCGGCAGGTTCTTCAGTCTGGTCGGCAGTGGTTGTGCAGCCTGCCAGCAAAATAAGGCCCAGACAAAGAATATAATCTAACGTCTTTTTTGCCACGTCTCTTATCCCCAATTATTTCATCAGATCACTGAATCTCAATATTTTTCCTCCATGCCTTTCCCTGAAATCTAAAGCTGTTCTACGGTCCTTGAAGGCGATGATGCCGCAGTTCATGGGGGTCTTGATGTCGCTGTCCTTGAGGTAGTAGGCGTCCGTGATTTCCACCCATTCCAGTGTGCGGTAGTCGGCGACACGGGCCCTTGAGAGGTCAGGGGCGCCGGACTCCAGCAGGCAGCATATGGTACAGAAGTCGGCTTCCGTGCCGTCCTCCCGGGTGAGGGAAGCGGAGAACCCCATCATCTCATCTGTGATGGCCATCCCGCACTTGGCGCAGGAGTACCCGAGGTCCAGACCTCCGAAATCGCCCTCGCAGCACTCGGGGGACTCACCTGCCCCCGCGCACCCGGCAAGGAGGAGGAGAAGGGCCAGGGCCCGCAAGGGCCGCTCAGCTGCCCCATCCACCACTTGTGACCTCTTCGCTCGTAAAGGCGGCCGAGGTGAACATCTCGGTGGCATTGGCGGTGGCCTCCCTGTCCTTTCCTGCGACGATGATGGCGGTTTGGCCCTCGGCGAAGGCATCTTCTATCACCTCGACGTCGCCCTCGCTGGCATACCAGTCCACCTTGGATTTCCCGGCCTTTACCAGTTCGGCGACCAGGCTGTTTGCCACCGGGCCTCCCACGAGCACCAGGGTATTGCCCTCTTTTTCGGTGTCGGTAACCTCATCCTCGGATTTCACCGGGACCTGGGGGACCGCGTCATAGGAGCTGGAAACCGCTATGCGGATGTCCTTGGTCAGGAAGTCATCGTAGTCTGCGTTGGCCTTCTTGAGCCAGGTCTCCGGGAGGATCTCGTCCACGGTGGACTCCTTCTCGATGTCGAAGGTCTTGTCCTCTGCCAGGCTGACCCAGTATTTGGTGCCCGAAATCTTCACCCTCTCTCCAGGGGAGACGGTGACCTCCGGCCCGAAGGCCGCAAACCCGTTGGCCACGCCGTAATCGTCGTTGAAGACCTTTATGAACTCGTAGCCCGCGGTGTCCTCCATGCCGTCCCTCAGCTCTATGACCTCGGACCTGTTCACGAGGGCGATGGTTGCGCTACCGGTGCCGGCATCCACGGTCTCCAGGATTATGTAGTAGTCGGGGAAGAGGTCCGTGAATTCCTTATCTTCGATGAGTTTCGGCAGCTCGCTCTGGTTGTAGGATATCGCAAAGGTCCCGTCTATGGCCCGGTTGTCCCGGTCGTATACCTTCAGTCCTATGGAGACGTTCGCCGTCACATCAGAGACCCCTATACTCTTGGACGTATGGGGGACGGCGATGAAGTTCTCCGGGTTTGTCCCGTTGTTGAGGGTCCTCTTGCTCACCTCGCCAACTGCTATCTTCTCCCCGGCCACCAGCTCAACTATCCCGTAGTACCTCGATTTCATGGTCTTCTCCTTGTAGTCGTAGTACCGGACAGTGAATATCTCTCCCTTCTCGGCGCTGGTCTTCTTGTAGCACGGCCGGAGCTTGAGGTCCCGGGATTTCTCGGTGAAATAGAGGTGGCTGTACTTGAACTCGGCCTTCCCCGAGGTGCTCTTCTTGTAGTAGTCGCTCTCGTTGATGTCCGACCAGGCAAGGCCTGCGAAGTCCTCGGTGAGCCATTTTATCTCCAGCTCTATCCCGTCTTCTACGGCCACCTCCTCGGTACCGGCCTCCCTTATCTTCTCTGCGATGGTGTTGGCGCACTTCAGGTCCTCGGGCACGATGCCGTGCGTGTTTATGCCAACGACCACGGTTGTCTTTCCCTCACCCCCCTGGGCGAAGATGCCCTTGTCGAAGCTCAGCTCCTCTGCATAGGCGGTACCGGAGAACAGCACCGCCGCCAGCACCAGGACCAGGGGGA
>JAADFM010000152.1 GCA_013152845.1 Methanobacteriota archaeon
GTGGGGTTGTCCTCGATGACCTCCCAGGCCCTCTCGGACACGGACACGAAGGCCAGGCCCGGCGGCCCGGCGAGGCACTTCTGGGAGCCCACGATGCAGATGTCGACCCCCCACTTGTCGGTCTGCACGTCGTCGCCGCCCACAGAAGTCACGCCGTCCATGATGAAGAGCATGTCGTTCTCCCGCGCTATCCTGCCTATCTTAGCCGCATCGTGGAGCACCCCGGTGGAGGTCTCGTTGTGGGTCAATGTGATGGCCTTGGCATCGGACTGCGCCACGGCCTCTTCAACATCGGCCGGGTCAACGGCCCTGCCCCACTCCACCTTGATGTCCCTGGGCACCCCGCCGTACTGGCTGACGATGAGGCCCATCCGCTCCCCGAACTTCCCGCCCCCGATGCAGATGAACTCGTCGCCCTCCCTTAGGGTGGAGGATATGGCCGCATCCATGCCGGCGGTCCCCGAGCCCGTGATGAGGGCAACGTCGTTTCCTGTCTGGAAGACGTACTTCATATCATCCCAGAGCTTAACGAGGATGTCCTCGAAGTCCGGGGTCCTGTGGCCCATCATGGGCCTGGCCATCTCCAGGAGAACCTGGCTTTCAAGTTCGACTGGACCGGGAATAACTATCTTCAATATATCAGCTCCTGATAACCATGGGTTTAAACATCCTTATATTATAAATAAGTATATTTAAAGACTTAGTACCATGGATATAAAAGACCTGGCCAGAGACCAGTTCTCCCGCAGGGCCGGGGAGTATTCATCCGGCATCTTCTCCGACCCACGCCACCTCGCACCATCGTGGGCCTGAGCGGGGTCAGGGACACGGATTCCGTCCTGGACATCGCCACCGGCGGGGGGTTTCTGGCCCTGGAGTTCGCCCGCCATGCCAGGGAAGTCACAGGTGTGGACCTCACTCCCAGGATGCTGGAGAGGGCCGAGCTCCTGAAGGCGGGGGCCGGCATCGACAACGTGAGGTTCAGGACCGCTGATGTGGAGAACCTGCCCTTTCCCGACGGCTCATTTGACATCGTCTCCTGCAGGTTTGCCTTCCACCACTTCCCGGACCCCGAAAAGGCGGTATCAGAGATGGTGCGGGTGGCAAAGGCAGGCGCCAGGGTGGTCATGGTGGACGGGGTGGCGCCGGAGGAGGAAGCAAAAAGGGAACTCATGAACGGGATTGAAAGGCTCCGGGACCCCTCCCACGTCAAAATCTATGCCCTTTCCGAGATGAAGGGTTTCCTCAAGGGTGCCGGACTGACCCTCCTCAAGCTCAAGCACTGGCCCCTGGAGCAGGACCTGGAGGACTGGATTGCCCGGGCCGGGCCCGACCCCGGGACCGCCGAGGCCGTCAGGGAGGCCATGCTCGCCTCCATGGGGGATGACGGGACCGGGCTCAACCTCCGGCAGGAGGGCGGGAGGATGGTCTTCACCTATGATACCGTGATAATGGTGGCCATGAAATGAGGGTCGTGCCCATCGCCGCCGAGTCCCTGGGGACCAGGAGCATGGCCACCTTCGTCGAGACCAGGGATGTCAGAATCCTCATAGACCCCGGGGTGGCCCTGGGGCCTTCCAGGTACCGCCTGCCGCCCCACCGGCTGGAGCTGGCAAGGCTTGCAGAGCACTGGGATGCAATAAAGGCCCGTGCAGAAGAGGCGGAGGTCCTCTGCGTTACCCACTACCACTACGACCACCACAACCCGGAAGAGCCCGAGGTGTACCGGGACAGGGAGGTCCTCCTGAAGCACCCCGCCGAGAAGATAAACCGCAGCCAGAAGAAGAGGGCCAGGGATTTCCTGAAGCTCCTCGAGGGCATCCCGGCCTCGGTGGAGTACGCCGACGGCAGGGAGTTCGCCTTCGGGGAGACCGTGGTGCGCTTCTCCCAGCCGGTCTGCCACGGGGCCGACTCCAGGCTGGGCTACGTCACGGAGGTCTCCATAAGAGACGGGGAGTCGTGCCTCGTCCATACCTCGGACGTGGAGGGGCCCGTGACCCGGGACCAGACCGGGTTCATCCTGGAGGAGGACCCCGATGTCCTCTATCTCGACGGTCCCATGACCTATATGCTGGGCTACAGGTTCTCCCGCGGAAGCCTCCAGGAGGCCATTTCAAACCTGGAAGAAATCATGGAGAAAACCCGGGTGGGGACCGTCATAACCGACCACCACCTTCTGCGGGACCTGGCCTGGCGGGAGAGGCTCGGACCGGTCTTCGAGGCAGCTGAGAAAAGGGGGGTGAAAATCTGCACCGCCGCCGAGTTCCTGGGACAGGAAAACGAGCTGCTGGAGGCCAGGAGACGGGAACTCTATGCCTCAGATGACGCCCTTGGTGCTGGGGACCCCTGAGCCCGTCCTTGCGCAGGCCATCTTCAGCGCAACGGCCAGGGACTTGAAGAGGGCCTCGGCCTTGTGGTGCTCGTCTCTTCCATCCAGGAGCTTGGTGTGGATGTTGAGCCTGGCCTCCTGGGCCAGGGTCTCAAGGAAGTGGTCGACCATCTGGGAGGACATGCCCTCCACCTTCTTCCACCTGAACCTCACGCCGTTTTTGCAGTATGCCCTGCCCCCGATGTCCACGGCTGTCAGGACCAGGACGTCGTCCATGGGCACGGCAGCGAAGCCGAAGCGGGCGATGCCCTTTTTGTCCCCAAGGGCCTCTGCGAGGACCTGGCCCAGGACGATGGCAACATCCTCGATGATGTGGTGCTGGTTGTCCCCGGTGGCCTTGATCTTGATGTCAAAGGAGGAGTGGCGGGTCAGGGAGTCCAGGAGGTGGTCGAAGAAGGGGACGGTGGTGGAGATGTCGGACCTCCCTTTTCCGTCCAGGTTGACAGTGACCTTTATCTCGGTCTCCTTGGTCTTCCTCTCTGCTGTGGCCTTTCTCATGATAACCTGGAAGACTCTTGTCCCCGTGGTCTTATAAGGGTTACGACCCTTAAAGACGTTACAAAGCCCTTTACTGACATGGGACAGGAGGAACGCCGGGCCGGGAGCGGGGGCATCTACGTCATCCAGGAGCACCACGCCGCCCGCCTCCACTGGGACCTGCGCCTGGAGATGGACGGGGTACTGAAGTCTTGGGCGGTGCCCAAGGAACCTCCGAGGGAGAAGGGGGTCAAGCGCCTCTGCATCCAGACCGAGGACCATCCCCTGGAGTACGCAGACTTCGGCGAGATACCCGAGGGGCGCTACGGCGCCGGTATTGTGAAGACCTGGGACAGGGGGACATTCCGCCTGGAGGACAGGAAGCCGGACAAGCTCGTCTTCGACATCAGGGGGGAAAAACTCAAAGGGAGGTACGTCCTGCTGCGCTTCAAGAAGGCCGGGGAGGGCAACTGGCTCTTCTTCAGGACGTGAGTTGAATATCGCAATTTGGTGACTTCAATACTCGGAGTAGGTATTATTAGCGACCGGTAGTTTTTTAATCTTAGAATTTATGGGGGTCATCTGGAAGAAATTACACTCGAAAACCTCTATCAAAGGGTCAAAAATCTTGAATATGAAATGGAATCTTTGAGAGAAGAAATTGGCACTTTGAAAAATGAACAGTTGTTAGGTGATTTACCATCAACATTCGCAAAAAAGTCGATAAAAAGGCCAAAATAAAGATTAATATTGGAGCAGCCATTAAAAATCATCTAAGGCTAATTTAGGATACATCTATTATCGTAGCTACAACGCCCTGATATTCGTCAGGATTTTTGTCCCCACATTTTTGGCAATACGGCAAGATGTCACCCCATTGAAAATCACAAATATTCCCTATAAAAATGTTGCTACATTTATGTCTAAGTGAGAGGGGAAAGAAAATGCATATCCTAGACCAGAAAAAGCAAGCCCTCGAGGTGAAAATGAGGAGGTCCTTATCTGCATCATGGGAATGGATATTGAGTGGGGGTCCGAAAGGTTTTTATGAATCAA
>JAADFM010000153.1 GCA_013152845.1 Methanobacteriota archaeon
ACATGGAGGACCACATCAAAGGGGCCTGTCGGACATGCGGGCAACTGGAGAAATGCTACGGATGCCGGGGTCTGGCCTACTACTACGAGGGGGACTTCACCGCCGCCGACCCGTTGTGCTGGAACAACCCCGAGGCCCTTTGATTGGCTACGGCATCTATGCCCCATGTCCCCGCCGGCCAGCCCGATGGTCTTGTCCAAAAACCATAAAAGTCTGGGCACCCGATGACTAGGGTATGGATATCGAATTTAGATTCACAGTAAGGGGGGAAACTCTCTGGAATTTGCCCAGGGTCTGGTAAGTGCATCGCCTTTTTTGGTGGTGCTCATTGGAGCGGGCGTGGGCTTTCTGGCCGGTCTTGTGGGGGTGGGAGGGGGCACCTTCATGGTGCCGGGCCTGGTATATCTTCTAAACGTGCCCATAAAGATAGCATCGGGACCGACCTCCTCCAGGTAATTGGCACCGCCACCTCGGGTGCCTTCCGCCACTTTAAACAGAAGACGGCAGACCCGCTCCTGGCATCGATAATCCTGGTCGGTGCCGTTCTCGGCGGGCAGGTAGGGGCTCATACTAATAAAGTCCTGCCGGCACACACCATATCCCTCATCTTCGGCGTCATGGTGTTCTGGGTCGGGGTCCAGTTCATGTTCTCCCATCTCATAAAGAAATACGAAAGGAAGGGCATGAAGGTACTGGAAAAAGACCTTGCACATATAAAGGAGGAAGAAGCAAAACTCCTGCACTTTTTTTTCGGTGTCGAGCATCTGGAACTGAAAAGGAAGCTCCTGGAACACGGTGTGTTTCAGGTATCCCATATGGATATCAGGAGGGTATTCCATGGTGAGAACTACACCATCAATGTGCCGAAGGCCGTAATCGTAGGACTTCTGGTGGGGTTCTTCTCGGGCCTGATGGGCGTCGGCGGCGGGTTCCTGGCAGTGCCTCTCATGGTGGGCCTTTTGGGAGTGCCCATGCACGTGGCCGTGGGCAGCAGTCTGATAGTGGTTATCGGGGCTGCCGCCTCGGGGGTGCTGATATACTGGGGGGAGGGCGATGTGGCACCGGTAATGGCGCTGCTGCTTCTTGCAGGTGGAACGCTGGGGGCCCAGGTAGGGGCCGTGGTCTCCCAGAAGCTGCCCGACATCACCCTGAGAAGGATTTTCGGGGTCTTGATGCTCGTCATCGGGCTGAAGATGCTGGGGGTTATATGAGCCTCTCCCAGGGCAGGGAAGGGCGCCCGGTGGGATAAGATTAATCCCTTGAGCGGAGTGAATGATAAAGGATGCGCTACATCGACCTCGGCCCCATCGAGCTGCATGCCACCGAGGAGGCCATCGCAAAATCGGGCATCCCCACCCTCATGCTATGGACCGCCAGGGACCCCACGGTTAGCCTGGGCTACTTCTCCTGTGCCGAGGAGGAGATGGACATGGATGCCGCCGACAGGCTCGGCCTTGAGGTAACGAGGCGGCCATCCGGCGGGGGCACGGTCCTCTTCGACGACCGCCAGCTCTGCTACTCCATCGTGGTCCCCCAGGACTCGGGCATCCTGCCCAGGGCCCCCCGCCCTTGCTTCAGGAAGGCTGCCCAGGGGCTCATAAACGCCCTGGAGGACACCTGGGGCATCGAGGCCGAGTTCGCGGGCAAGAACGACGTGGTGGCCCGGGGGAAGAAGGTCTCGGGCAACGCGCAGACCAACAAACACCGGGCCAAGATCCAGCACGGCTCATTCCTGGTGGACTTCAGCTACTGGACCGCGGCAAAGGTCCTGAGGATACCGGCGGAGAAGGTGGAGGACAAGGGGATACCCCGGGGGCCCGTCGTCGATATGATAATGGCCAGGGTGACCACCCTCAAAGAGCTCCTGGAGAGGGAGGTACCCCTGGAGGAGGCCAAGGAGGCCCTGAAGAAGGGATTCGAGAAGGCCCTGGGGGTCAGCCTCGCCGAGGGCAGCCTCACGGCGGAGGAAGAGGCTATGGCAGAGGAACTCGCAGCCAAGTACCGCGACCCGGGGTGGGTATACAGGAGGTAGGAGGCTTCGGAACGTTGCCAAGGGTTTCAGGCAAAACCCAGGGCAGGGCTGTGGGTGGTCAGGCTGGGGGCTGAAAGGGGTATCCTCATCTGCTCATTCAGTTTGCTTACCAGGATGACTTTTATTATCCAGGTGTTCCGGTGTTGCCTTGATTCTACCTCACAGTGTTCCAGCCGGGACAGCATCTTTTCAATAGAATCCCTGGGCATGTCTGCCATCTCTGCCAGGAAATCCACCGCATTCATAATCTGAATCCCCACGAGCTTCTTCTGGTAGTCGAAGTCCAGAATCAGGTCGCCCCATTCTATGGCCCCTTTTGACATGGCCCCCTTCTCGGATAAAAAGAGGATATCGCTTTCTCTGTCATAGCTAAACTCAAAACTTGACATGCTTCTCAGCCTCTTTCTGCCATCTTCTGTTAATCTTAATTACTGTCGGTATAATAACCTTTTCACCCAAAACTAGAATATACCGGTGGGCCTGGGTCTTGCTGTATCCGAAGTAACAGTCGTATTTTTCTTCCCCGTGTCTTCTGGCTTCCTGTTTTTCTGCATAGGCCAGCCGATTGGGTTTGAGGATGTTCTTTTTCACCTCTTCCAAGTTTATCCCCCTGAAGCGCGCCTGCTTTCTGGCATGCTCTGTAAAGATTACATCGTCTTCGGCATACTTTTTCAGTTTCTCGATAAGCTCTTCTTTGTGGTCTGCTGCCATCGGAAGTATATGGGCAGCATTCGGGTAAATGGCTGTGGGTAGGGAGTCCGGGGGAAAACTAATACCAGAGACTTTTCTCTGAATAAGGAAACATTTAAAGCCCGGCTACATCAAACAATCCAATGAGCAAAATTGACCCGGTAGAGGCGAAGAGAAGATGATAATAATCGTCCAAGGGGTGATAAATAAAGTGGAATACCGGGTGGGCATCACCCCGCCCTTGTAAAGGCGTTTGAAAGATGGCAGAATTCGAAAAAACCCGCTGGGCGGAGGGGGAATTCGTCCGCCAGTATCTCGAAAAGGCCGATATCCAGATACCGCAGAGGAGGCGGATGCTGGATATCCTGAAGTCCTTCTACCGCCATTTCCTCGAAGGCGGGGGGGAGACCAGGCTACTGGACCTGGGTTGCGGTGATGGATTCCTGGCACACGAGCTTTTGAAGCTGGACCCATCCATCAGGGCGACCCTGGTGGACGCATCCGGGCAGATGCTGGAGAGGGCCAGGGAGAGGCTTGCGGGTTTCGGGGATGTCCGGTTCGTGAAGGCTGCCTTCGGGGAGCTTGGGGTCTCGAGCTTTGAGCCATCGGAGTTCCGGCTCGTTGTCTCTTCCCTCGCCATCCACCACTTGCCCATGGAAGAAAAGAAGACCCTGTTCAGGTGCATTTATTCCTGGCTTGAGGCCGGGGGGTATTTTGTGAACATCGATGTCCTCCTTGCACCCGTCCAGGTCCTGGACGACTGGTACATGGAGCTGTGGAGGGAATGGATAAGGGAGCGCCGGCCGGAAGGTGGATACGAGGAGGTCATCGGCTATCACAGGGAGGAGGAGCACCGCCGCAACCTGGACACCCTTGAAGACCAGCTGGCTGCCTTGAAGGAGGCAGGGTTCAGGGACGTGGACTGTTTCTACAAATACGGGGTATTCGCGGT
>JAADFM010000154.1 GCA_013152845.1 Methanobacteriota archaeon
AAAAAAAGAGAGGGGCAACCTCCGTTTGGAGTGGAGAGAGAGTCGGAGTTCTAAGAGAAAGGAGGTTTCGTGCCCCTGCTGATATATGGGCGCTGCTGGTATATAAAAATTTTTTAGGATAAACGATTAGCCAGGCACGATTTGGAGAGGCAACCAAAAAACGGTCCGCCTTCCTCAGCTGCCCTTGACAGGCACGAACTTGAACCCGTAGTGGATGAGCCCGGCCTGCCCGTCCTCCTGGATTTTCCGGAACACACCTATCTCCACATCCTCCGGCCTGCAGTCCACTATCTGGGCCGTAAGCCTTGGCCCATCGTCCAGCTCCACGATGGCCATGATATAGGGCGTCTGCTTGTCGAAGCCCTCTGGTCCGGTGTGGATGACGGTATAGGTCACCACCTCGCCCTCGCCCCGCAGCTTCACGGGTTCGAGCTTGCTCATCCTCCTGCACTTCGGGCAGAAGACCCTGGGCGGGAAATAGAGGGTCTCGCAGGTCCCGCACCTTGTACCCACCAGGTTGTACCTGCTGTGGATATTGCGCCAGAATCTGGGTATCCCGCTCATCTGCATCACTTCTCCAGTATATGGACCACGGCCGTACCGCCCGAGCCCCCCACGTTGTGGGTGAGCCCGATGTCCGCATCCACCTGCCTCTTGCCCGCCTCGCCCCGGAGCTGGTAGACTATCTCCACGGCCTGGGCCGCCCCCGTGGCCCCCACGGGATGTCCCTTGGCCTTCAACCCCCCCGAGGTGTTAACGGGGATGCGCCCACCGATGGCCGTCTCCCCCTCCTCGGTGGCCTGGCCTCCCTTGCCCACCTCCACGAAACCCAGGCCCTCGATGCCCAGGATCTCCCCGATGGTGAAGGCGTCGTGGACCTCTGCCACCTGGATGTCCCCGGCCTCTCTCCCGGCCCGCTTGTAGGCCTCCCTGGCCGCATTGGCGGTGGCGTCGGTCACAGGTATCCTCTTCCTGTCGTGGAGGGAGATGGTGCTTGTGGCCTGGCCGCTGCCCGTGATGTAGACAGGCGAATCGGTGTACTCCCTGGCCTTCTCCTCGGAGGCCAGGATGAGGCAGGCCGCACCGTCGGTGATGGGCGAGCAGTCCAGGAGGCGCAGGGGGTCGGCCACCATGGTGGAGCTCAACACCTGCTCCACGGTTATCTCCATCTGGAACTGGGCGTTGGGGTTCAGCTTCCCGTTTCTGTGGTTCTTCACCGAGACCATGGCCAGCTGCTCCCTGGTGGTGCCGAACTCGTGCATGTGCCGGCGCGCTATCATGGCGTAGAGGCCCGGGAAGGTCATGCCCAGGAAGGCCTCCCACTCCTGGTCCGATGCCGTGGCCAGGGTCTGGGTGGTTGCCCCGGCCAGGATATCGGTCATCTTCTCCACCCCCCCGGCCACCACGATGTCGTGGAACCCGGACTCGATGGCCATCAGGCCCTGGCGCAGGGCCAGCCCCCCGGAGGCGCAGGCCGCCTCCACCCTGGTGGCGGGTATGGGCACGAGGCCGGAATGGTCCGCGATGAGGGTCGAGACGTGCTCCTGGTCGATGAACCTGCCGCCGGACATATTGCCCACGAAGATGGCGTCGATGTCCTTGCCGTCGATGCCCGCATCCTTTATGGCCGCCGCCCCGGCGTCCACGAAGAGCTTGGAGAAGGAGTCCTCCCACTGCTCCCCGAACTTGGTGATTCCAACTCCGATTACCGCTACCCGCACAGGTCACACCTCCTTGATCTTGCCCCTGAGCTTGACGTAGGTGGCGTATCCGATGTACTCCTTGGAGGCGATGTATGATTCCGTCGAGGGGGCGAGGTCCCTCCTCTCCTGGATGGCCTCCTCCACCACTATGCTGAATGAATCGCTGCCTGCCCCGCTGCCGAAGGAGGTCAGGAGGATCCTCTCCCCGGGCTCGGCAATGTCCAGTACCCGGGTCAGGCCCAGGATGGATGAGCCGGAGTAGGTGTTGCCTATCCTGTCCACCAGGATGCCGTCCTCTATCTGCTCCTTTGTAAATCCCAGTATCCTGGCCGCGTTCCTCGGGAACTTGCCGTTGGGCTGGTGGAAGATGGCGTAGTCGAAGTCCCCGGGCTCAAGGCCCAGCTTCTCCATAAGTCCCGTGGACGCCTTCACCACGTGCTTGAAATAGGCCGGGGAGCCCGTGAACCGTCCCCCGTGCCTGGGATAGGCCTGGCCCTCCCTCCTCCAGAAGTCCGGGGTGTCGGTGGTGTAGGAATAGGTGCCCTCGATGGTGGCCAGGGGGCTGTCGCTACCTATCACGAAGGCCGCACCTCCTGCCGAGGCGGTGTACTCCAGGGCGTCCCCCGGGGCCCCCTGGGCGGTATCGGCGCCGATGGCCATGCCGTAGTCTATCATCCCGGAGGCCACAAGGCCCATGCAGGTCTGGATGGCGGCGGTGCCTGCCTTGCAGGCGAACTCGTAGTCCGCAGCGGTCATGTCAGGGGAGGCCCCGATGGCGTCCCCCACGATGGTGGAGGATGGCTTGACGGTGTATGGGTGGCTCTCGGAACCTATGTAGATGGCCCCGATGTCCCTGGGGTCAATCCCGGCACGCTTCACCGCGTTGCGGGCCGCGATGGTGACGGTATCCTCGTCGATGTTGGGCACCGACTTCTCCTCGATTTTCAGGCCGCGTTTGACGGCCTCGGGGTCAGAGCCCCAGACCCTGGCAATGTCCTCCGCCTTTATGCGGTATCTCGGGATGTAGGCACCGTAGCCGATTATTCCTACCAAAACATCAACCTCCTTGTATGCCCCTAAGCCTCCTTTTCAGCTCAGCGGGGTCTTCTATGGATGAGAGAATCACTGGTATCTTCTCCATCTGCGCTATCTTGATGCCCAGGGCGTCCACTTTCTTCGGCCCCTGGATGATGACGACTCCGGGTTTTATAGGGGAGACCCTTATGGCCACAAAGGGCGAGCGCCCCTGGGATACCCTCATGAATACCAGGGCCCTCTCGGGTGTCAGGCCGTATATCCTGAAGAACTCCTGGGACGAAAGCTCCAGGATGGCCCTGGGACCATCAATGGCCGTATATCCATATATATCCTTTTCCCTGGCGTCCTCCACCAGGATTTCGCCCTCGATATGGGAGCAGAGGAACTCGACGGATACCGGCACCGGGAACTCCCGCATGTCCATGATGGAGGTCTCCATCTCCCGGCCTGCAAGGGTGTGGCTGTATGCCTTCAGGACCCTGGAGCCGTTGGCCTCGTCAAAGTCCATGAGGGCTGCCGTAATCCTGCTGACCAGGTCGGCCCCGGGGGAGGACCTCCTCCCGCTCTCGTAGTCGCTGATGACCGAGGCCGAGACCCCAAGTCTCTCGGATATGTCCTTCTGGGTGGCGCCGAAGATCTCCCTCCACTTCTTCATGGTCCTGCCGTGGTCGCTGGAGAGGACTATCTCTCCGGCAATCCGCATGGAAAGTTCCTCTCTGTCTCCCAATGCCATACCTCGCCAGAGGTTAAGGCCTTTGGGTATATAACCTTTTCGTCATAAAACTTATATGCCTATGGCGTTTGTCGATGTAGAGGGGCCCCGGGCCATAGATTTATATGGGTTGAATATTCTAAGGGGGAACTCATCAGCGAGGGGCCGTAGGGTAGCCTGGACCATCCTCGTGGCTTCGGGAGCCATGGACCTGAGTTCGAATCTCAGCGGCCCCATTTGGATCCACTCGCAATCAAGCTGTTCGCACGGGTACTCTCGAATGATTGCTCGTGTCTCCACCCATGGATTCATGTCGCTGTCGCGAATGAGAGAGAGGATATTGCGGGTCCGAAGGACCGCCCGGGTAAGCCGTTAGGGGCGGTAGCCCCTTCGGCGTGTCTACCACCCTTTCAATACATGCCCTGATAGGGCTTCTGGTTCATCTCGTCCCAGCGTCCGTCCAGGACGGCGTACTCCACCTCGCCTTCTCTGACCAGGACCCGGGCGGTGTGGTGGGTTATCGCCTGGGTCACCATCATCCCGGTGCGGTCCCCGTAGCCCCCGTGGCGGCAGTCGAAGGCCAGGCTCACCTCCCAGCAGTAGGGACAGCGCATGGTCTCGACTCCGGTCACCTCCAGGGTCTCCTCCATGCCGTCCCAGGCGAAGGTGGGGGCTGCCCTGATGTATTCAGTTGCAACCTCCACCGCCTCCTCCATGGTGTGCCCGGGGCTTTCCGGTGTCCCGGCCGGACCGGGCTGGAGGCATCCCACCAGGACGATGACGGCCGCCAAGGGCACCAGGACGGTTCTCATGCCCAGTAAGATATATATAACCACTGAAAAAGGGTTAATAAAACATGACCGAGATAACCAAACCAGACGAACGACTGGGAACACATGAGTTTTGGGGAAAAGTGGATATGGATTCTGGAGAAACAGCGGGAGATATCCCAGCTTGGCGTCCCCGAGGAGCTGCGCTAGGCCATCCACTCCCCATTTAAGGTTTTTTCACCCCACCCTTCCGCCCTGGTATTTCCCGTTATAGCTCTCGGTCTGGCCCGCCACCTCTGCGAAGACTATCTGGGCGACGCCTGCGTATCTCTCCAGGGTGAAGGTATGCTCCCCCTCGTTCTTTATTACCTATGGTCAGGATGCCCCTGTAGCCCGGGTCCACCACCGCAGTCCTCAGTGCCACCCCCGAGCGGAACAGGGTTGAGCGGGGCAGGATGAAGGCCACCAGGTCGGGTGGCATGTTGACCCTCTCCCTTGTTGCCAGGAGGTAATATGCCCCCGGCGGAATCTCGAAGACGTCCCCCTCCACCTCCCTCATCTCGGGCAGCGCCCTCTGCCCCCGTCCAAGCCGGGCCGGCGAGCGCAGCTCGAAGAGCCTATCGATGGTCAGGTCCACCCCGGAACCCTGGACGTTCTCCATCTCCAGGTCCTCCAGGAGGGACTCCTCCTCGATTCGCCTCAGTATCTCTGCCTTGCCGAGGTACATGGCAACCTACCTGAACCTGGGGCGCTTCGAGAGCCTGTTGGGCAGCAGGGGCCTGAAGGGTCTGCCTGCCGTCTCCTTCCTGATCCTCTCCACGAGCTCCTCGGCGGTCATCATGGCCTGCCTGCCTCCCTCGGCCCTGACCCGGACCGCCAGCCTGCCGCTCTCCACCTCCCGGGAGCCCACCACCACGATATAGGGCACCCACTCCTTCTCGGCGTTTCTGACCTTCTTCTGCATGGTGCTGGACTCGTCGTCCAGGTCGGCACGGATGGACTCGGATTCCAGGTGCTCCAGGAGTTTCCCGCAGTAGTCCAGATGCTCCTCGGCGATGGGCACGATTCTCACCTGGACAGGGCTGAGCCAGACCGGGAGCATGGGTTTCTTGCCCTTCCGGGATGCCATCCACTGGTCCTCCAGGAGGGCGTAGAGGTTGCGGTCGATGCCCCCCGAGATGGAGGCATGGAGCATCAGGGGGTATTTGTCCCGGCCGTCCTCGTCTGTATAGGTGATATCGAAGCGCTCGGTGTTCTCCACGTCTATCTGGACGGTGGAGAGGGTGGCGGCCTTGTTGAGGGCATCGTTGACCGAGAACTCGAACTTCATCACGAAGTAGAAGAACCGCTCCTCCCACATCTCGACGAGGATGGGCTTTTTCACCAGTTCGGCCAGCTCCCGGACGAAGTCCTCGTTCTCCTCGTAGAAGTCCCGCACGAACCGCATGGCCACGTCGTACTCCACCCCCAGGGACTCCATCCAGTCCATGGTACTGGTTGACGAACTCCTCCCTTGCCTGTGCCCAGTCCCGGCAGAGGGTGTGCATATCAGGCATGGTGAAGGTCCGCAGGCGCTTCAGCCCGGCCAGCTCCCCGGACTGCTCCCTGCGGAAGGAGTAATGGGTCAGCTCGTAGAGGCGCAGGGGCAGGTGGCGGTAGGAGATGGTCATGTCGTGCTTCATGAGGTACTGGCCGAAGCAGGCCGCAAAGCGCAGGAAGTACTCCTTGTCGTCGGATTTCACCACGTACTGGCGCGCCGGGAACCGGTGGAGGTACTTGGAGAGCCTGGGGTGCTCGAAGTCGTACATGATGGGGGTCTCCACCTCCATGGCCCCGTAGTCGATGAGGATGTTGGAGACGTGCTCCTCCAGGAGCTTCTTTATCAGGGTCCCCTTGGGGTACCACCTGAGGTTGCCGGGGTCCGAGCCGGGCTCGTGGTCCACCAGCTCGTGCTCCTTCATGAGTTTTATATGCGGCGGCTCCCTGTCCACCGCCCGGGTCCCGGAGGTCTCGTACTCGTAGAAGATTTTCAAACTGGGGTACCCGGAGAAATCGAAGTCCTCGGCAGGGACCAGGGTGCCGTCTGTATCAAGCACATAGTAGGCCTTCCTGAGTTTTTCCTCGGCCTCTACCGCCTTGGAGACTTCCTCCTTCTTTTCGGGCTTTGCCCTCGGCGCCTCGGCCACGGCCTCCCCCACCACGATCTCCCTGGACAGCTCCGAGAGTGGGTGGCCCTTGCACTTGATTTCAAAGGCCTTGTACCAGCCGAAGGGGGCCCTCTTGACATCATATCCCTTCTCCCTGAAGGCGTCGTAGAGGTCCCTGAGGACCTTCACCGCAACCTTCGGACTGCTCAGGGAAGAGCTCAGGTGGGCATAGGGGTAGAGGAAAACGGACCGGGCCTTTACATCTTTGTAGACCTTCTCTATCTCCTCGAAGGCCCTCTGGACCGCGGCCCGGGGGTCTTCCTCGTCCCCCTTCTCCACGGCCATGAAGGCCACCAGG
>JAADFM010000155.1 GCA_013152845.1 Methanobacteriota archaeon
CCGGACCCAGGCCGAAGGCCTGCCTTGTGGCAATGCCCTGGCCCAGGGAGACATAATAGGCGTCCAGGGCCTTTTCGAAGGGTGCCAGGGATCTGTCCCCGGATGCCATATACTCCTCCATGACATCATAGAGGGGCTGGTAGTAGCTGGTACCCTCGAGGCCGCTCACCACGGCCTCCACATCTGCGGAGGTCCCGAGTTCTGCAAGCTTGGCTGCGGATATCTCATACCCGTTGGGGATGAGGTAGTCCGCGACATCGGCACCGTCCCTTGCACCCCTAAGGACCGTCTTTATGTTGATTATGTCTATCTCGGTCCCCAGAAGCCTTTTTATCATATCATAATCCGGGCTGGGGCGCATGAGGAGGACCTGCATCAGTTCCCGGTAGAACTTCCTCTCCAGGGCGGTCTCCAGGGGCAGGAGTGAGCCCTCGGCCTCGAACTCCGCAAGGCCCAGGGAGAGGACCCTGCCGAAGTCTGTGCCCCCAAGCCTTGAGACTGCCTTCTGGACGCTTGAGGCGGCGGCAGCCTCCTTCAGCTCCTCCCTGTAAGGCTCCGCCAGTCTCCCCTCGATCACCTCCGGGGAAACGCCGCCGTATACCCCCCTCAGGACGGTCTTTACGGCCTCCATCTCGAACCGCTTCAGATACCTCTCGAAGAACGCCTTTGCATGGGCAGGAACCCCGCCACCTTGGCATAGGTCTCCACGAGGTGCCGGTTCAGCGTTGCCTCGATATCCGTGATTCCTGCCTCTTCGGCCACGGCCGTAGAGGTCTCGGTGTAGCCGAACTCGCTCAAGGCGGAGGGGATGTTCATCAGCTCCAGCTCGGCCAGCTCCTCCAGCCTCTTCTTCCCCAAGAGCATGCTCTGCATGGAGCGCACCTTGGCGTTGGGGTAGGCCCAGGGGGCCATATCCAGGACCAGCTTGAGGTTGACTATGATGACCACTAGGCCGAAGAGGATGCCCACCACCGCGGCCAGGATGTAGAGGGGGTTGGCCTGCCCTGCTTCACCCAAGAGGTTTGCAAGTTCCGGGATCATTTAGAACAGACCCACTCCGAACATTATCAGTATAGCACCCAGCAGGCCGAAGATGGCGAAGGTCTCGGACATCACCGAGAGTACCATGCTCTTGCCGAAGGTATCCGGCCTTGCCGCCGCCGCCCCGATGCCGCTGGCAGCGGTGATTCCCTGGCCTATACCCGAGAGTCCTGCGAACCCCACCGAGATGCCGGCACCCACCGCAGCTATGCCCGCAGCGGCCACCAGCTCCTTGCCGCCGCCGCCCAGGAGTCCAGTTCCCACCATGAGCAGGATTGCGATGAGGAGCCCGTAAATCGCCTGGGTTTCGGGCAGGACCGAGAAGACCATGCCCTTTCCGAACATCTCGGGCTTCTCCGAGGTTGCACCCACACCACCGGCTGCGGCGATGCCCTGGCCGATAGCCGAAAGGCCTGCCACCCCGATGGCCAGACCTGCTCCGATGCCTGCAAGGCCCACCGCCACCGGTATTTCCTTGGGTGTACCTCCCAGGAGTCCAGTTCCCACCATGAGCAGGATTGCGATGAGGAGCCCGTAAATCGCCTGTGTCTCTGGCAGGACCGAGAAGACCATGCCCTTTCCGAACATCTCGGGCTTCTCGGATGCCGCTCCCACCCCGGCGCTGGCAGCGATTCCCTGGCCGATGGCCGAAAGGCCTGCAATCCCTGTCGCAAGGCCGGCGCCCACTGCCACCAGGCCCACTTCCACGGGCACCGTCTTCCCCCCTGCCCCCAAAAGCCCTCCGCCAACCAGCAGGAGGATGCCCACCAAAAGGCCGTATATGGCCTGGGTCTGGGGCAGGGCCTGGAAGACCAGGGCGGTGCCGAACTTCTTCGGGTTCTCGGATATGACCCCTGCTCCTGCGGCACCGCAGATGCCCACACCTATCCCGGAACCTATCCCTGCGGTCCCGATGGCCAAACCGGCCCCGACCGCCACAAGTCCTGTTGCCACGTCTACCATTATCTTCACCTCTCAACCTTTGTATACTGCCTCTCAACCTTGAATGGCTTGAATTTCTCACCCCCGCCCTCATAGAACCTGCCGAAGAACTCCACGTAGTGGAGCCTCAGGGAGTGTATGAAGGCACCCAGGGTGTTCAATGCGATATTGAATACGTGACCCACCACGAAGATTACCAGGGCTATGAGGGGTCCGATGACCTTTATTCCCCCTGTCATCCCCACCAGGATGTTGACCGCCACAGCGATGCCCCCGGTGGCAAGGCCCAGGGCCAGAAGCCTCGCATAGGATAGGGAATCCCCCAGCCATCCCGTGACCCCGAAGAACCCCAGGATGCCTTCGGAGTAGAAGAGGAGTCCCACTCCGAGGAGGATTACGGCCGTTCCTGCGGGCTTCGGCCCCACAAGATATATGATGAGACCGAGCTGGAAGAGGAGGAGCCATAGGTTGTTGGCCAAGTCTTTTAGATGCGCCCCCTTCTTGACGGACTCCCGGAGGCCGATTAGATTTCCTGTGTTCAGGTGCAGGAACCCGAGGAGGATGGCCATCACGAGGATGACCACCACCGGGCTCTGGCCGTGGTACAGCTCCTTCGAGAAGGGGTCAAGCCAGAGGGCCGGGATGGACAGATAGCCGCTCAAGAGCCCGCCTTCCGGTGAGAAGAGGTTGCCGAAATAGCTGCCGAAGAGGATGCCCCAGAAGACCGCCGAAAGGCCCGACAGGGTCAGGATGATGCCCAGGTCCCTGCCCGAGGGGCTGGTCTTTTCGAAGTGCCTTATCAGACCCAGGCCCATCAGGGCCACTATCGCCCCGTAGACGGCGTCGGTGAGCATGATGCCGAAGAATATCAGGAAGGCGGGGGCGATGAGGGGGGTGGGGTCGAACTCGTTGTACTTCGGGGGTGCGAACATCTCGGTGAGCATCTCGAAGGGCCGCACCTGCTTCGGGTTGTCCAGGAGTACCGGTATCTCCTCCTCGTTTTCATCATCCGGGTCCTCGAAGGT
>JAADFM010000156.1 GCA_013152845.1 Methanobacteriota archaeon
CCTACATCGATACCATCTCGGCCATATGGCAGAAGACCCCCCTGAAGGTGGCCTACGAGATTATGAGGCTCTCCAGCGCCAGGGCGCTGCCCGTCCTGGACGACGACGGCCAGCTGACGGGCATGATATCGGACACCGACTTCCTCAAGGTCCTGGAGGTCAACGAGTCCACCAGCAAGTCCGAGCTCTCCGGCGGCACCGAGGGCGATGCCTGGGGCTGGGATTCAAAGAACGTGATATACATCACCACGAAGAAGCTCCAGCTACCGGACAGGACCGCCGGTGACGTCATGACCCAGGACGTGATATCGGTCACCAAGCGCACAGGCGTCTCCGAGGCTGCGAAGAAGATGGCCAAGGCCAAGATAGAGCAGCTGCCGGTCATCAACGCCGAGGGCAGTCTCATCGGGATAATCAAGGACGTGGACCTCCTCGGCGCCCTCTAAACCCGGGTGTTTGACTTGGACCTCTACGAGAGGGTCATGGAACTGGCTACGAGGCGGGGTTTTCTCTGGCCCGCCTACGAGATATACGGCGGTGTGAGCGGGTTCTATGACTACGGTCCCCTGGGGGCCTCCATGAAGAAGAACATCGAGGACATCTGGAGGAGGCACTTCGTTGTGCGGGAGGGGTTCATGGAGATATTCTCCCCCACCATCGGGCCCGAGGAGGTATTCCTGGCATCCGGGCACGTCTCGAGTTTCGTGGACCCCATGACGGAGTGCAGGAAGTGCCACCAGGCCTTCAGGGCCGACCACCTGGTCAGGGATGCCACCGGGACCGAGACCGACGGGTGGAGCTACGAGGAGCTGGAGGCCGCCCTGGCCCGGCACGGCGTCCGGTGCCCGTCCTGCGGCGGCAGCCTCGGGGAGGTGTGGAGCTACAACCTCATGTTCAAGACCCACATCGGCCCGGGCAGCGGCAAGGTGGGATACCTCAGGCCCGAGACCGCCCAGGCCATGTTCATCCTCTTCAACCGCCTCTATGATTTCTACCGGAAGAAGCTGCCCTTCGGGGTCAGCCAGCTGGGCAAGGCCTACCGCAACGAGATATCCCCCCGCCAGGGTGTCATCCGCCTAAGGGAGTTCAGCCAGGCCGAGGCGGAGATATTCGTGGACCCGAAGGAGAAGGAACATCCCGGGTTCGAGACCGTAAGGGACCTCCCCCTGACCCTGGTGCCCGACGGCGCAGAAGAGGGCACCCATACCGCAGGGGAGGCGGTGGAGAAGGGCATGGTCTGCCACCAGTACCTGGCCTACTACATGGCGCTGACCCAGCGCTTCCTGGAGGACGTGGGCATCCCCAGAGAGCGCATCAGGTTCCGCCAGCACAAGCGCACCGAGATGGCCCACTACGCCGCCGACTGCTGGGACGCCGAGGTCTATACCGACCGCTTCGGCTGGGTGGAGATGGTGGGTATTGCGGACCGCACCGACTACGACCTAAAGGCCCACATGGAGGCCAGCGGGGCAGAGCTTACTGCCTTCGTCCAGTACGAGGAGCCAAGGCACGTCAAGAGGAAGGTCATAGAGCCGGACATGGCCAAGCTCGGCCCGGCCTTCAGGAAGGATGCCGGGCAGGTGCTGGAGGCCCTGAAGAAGGCATCCCCGGAGGGTGGAGACCTTTGAGAAGGAGGGGGCCCTGGAGCTGGACCTGGGGGAGAGCAGGGTTACAATCACACCCGAACTTGCCGCCGTAAAGGAGGTGGAGGAGACCGTCATGGGGGAGAAGGTCATACCCCACGTGGTCGAGCCCTCCTTCGGTATCGACCGCATCTTCTATGCCGTCCTGGAGAGCGCCTACCAGGAGAGGGAGGAGAAGAGGGTCCTGGCCCTGAAACCCGAGGTGGCCCCGGTGAAGGTCGCGGTCTTCCCCCTGGTGAAGAAGGACCCACTGCCCGAGAAGGCCCGGGAGCTGGAGGAGGCCCTGAGGAAGGCGGGGCTTTTGACCGTCTACGACCCCCAGGATTCCATCGGGCGCAGGTATGCCAGGGTGGACGAGATAGGGGTGCCCTACAGCATCACCGTGGATTTCGAGGGCCTGGAGGACGGCACCGTGACCATCCGGGACCGGACAACCACCGCCCAGAAGAGGATAGGCTTCGACGAGGTCGTGGGGACGGTGGAGGGCCTTGTCAGGGGGCAGCTGGATTTCGCCGGGCTGGGCTAGCGGGAGGGAAGCAACCCAATTTTTGAACAGCTGTGCAAAGAATAATTTAAATAGGAATGGAGCGGAGATAGAAAACACCTATGGGGGCAATGAATCTTCTTTTCACAACCCCATAGGTCCCCTCCCCCTATCTGCGCACGAGTCCCGGGGAAAAATTGATATAAAACGAACGGCTATCAATACCTTATCACGGGCCCGTGGTCTAGTGGTTATGACGTCTCCCTGACACGGAGGAGGTCCTGAGTTCGAATCTCAGCGGGCCCATTTGGATCCACTCGCAATCAAGCTGTTCTCATCGGTACTCTCGAATGATTGCTCGTGTCTCCACCCATGGATTCATGTCGCTGTCGCGAATGAAGGACGGATATTTTTCAATTGCCGAACAGCGGCTTTAGAGAATCCTTTCCAGGTCCGCCGGGTCGATATTTATCTCCTGGGCCAGGGTTTTCGGGGTGGCGCCGGTTTCCGCCAGGGTCTCCCTGACGAAGTCCTCGTAGGTGATGGACCTCTGCCAGCAGGCTGCGAAGTTCGACTTCAGGAGTGCCGAAAGGCCCTCCGAGGGGATGAAATACCCCTTCTTGGTGGCCTCCTTCTCCCCGATGACCTCCGGTATCCCTATAATACTCAGCCTGCCGTCCACCACGGTGTAACGGAAATCCCCAGCCCTGGAGCAGGTCCCATAGCGCACCTCGGCACCTGCCTTGGTATAGAGCCAGCCCACGTGGAGGCGGTCAGGGAACTTGGGCATGATGTAGCGGACCCTCACTCCCCTCCTGACCAGCCTTTTGATGTTCTCGATAATCTCCCGGGTCCTCTTCTCGTCCTCCCCGGTGGGCATCCTGCCCGTTATCCACCCCAGGACCTCCTCCTCTGACTCCATCATGATATCCACCAGGTTCAGGAAGTACTCGTGGCGGGTCAGTATCTTGGTGGCCTTGGCCACCTCCCTTATCAGGCGGTCCCTCTGCCTGCCCTCCCTGATGCTGAAGATGAGCAGGATGAGGGTGAATATCAAAAGGACCGATTCCAGGGCCAGAAGGCCCAGCTCGACACCCGTGGGGTTAATCATTGCCCCCTTCCCTGGCAGCTTCCATCTCTGCCAGCAAGGAATCCAGCTTCTCTTTGTTCACGTTGTAGACCAGGTAGGGGACATCGATGTGGCGCTCGATGAAGGTTTCGTACACCTTCTCCCCCCTGACGGCATATACCTCCCTCTGCTTCCTGCCCTTCAGTTCCACAAGGCCCTCCCAGTAGAGGACGTCCAGGTAGTAGTCCAGCTTCTCCCGCTCCCACTGCAGCTCCTTGAGGAGCTCCCTCCTTGTCAGGTGCCCCCGCCTCGAAACGATATCGTACAGCAGGTCCCTTTCTCGTGCGTTCATCTGATATGGGTTGGCCATCAAGGTGTATAAGTTTTACGCTGAAAAAAAGAGATAGAAGATCGAATCGAGCGCCTCAACTGAATCACCGCAGTGGCCTGGCTCTGCAACCCCGGCTTTGAAGCGTAGGCTATCAGTAGTCGCTGGATGCATCTTCAAACTTTGTTCTCGGTCATGCGCTTCAAAGTTATTCAGTCTGGCAGCGGATACAGTCGGAGTGTATTGCGGTCATGCGTGAGAATGCCTGCTTTACCAATTCCTGCCGGGTTGCCCTCCAATTCAACGCTGTTGAGAACGTCTCCATTTTCAGATAGTAGTGTAATGCTGGTCCCTGCAACGGCGTAAATTTTGTTATTATGGTAGAACAACTGCTCGATTCTACCATCAAAGCTTTCATGCCACAGCTCTCCTCCATCATCGGCAATCAAGCTGATTTTATTTCCGGAAGCGAAGACGATACCGTCTTTGGTGACTTTCACATCCGCGGTCTGTGCAGGAATGCTGAACCTCTCTTCACCATCAAAATCAAATACGTACAGCCTGGTATCCGTTCCAACTGCAACACTTCCATTAATCGCTATGGCCCTTACCGTGCCGGCCACCCTCTTCAGGAATACTCTTTTCCTTCTAAAGGTGTAAACGTAGACGTATTCACCGATAAATTCTGTTCCTGTAGCCACACAGTTGTCGCCCAGGCCAATTGCCGTGACATCCTCAGGTCTCCAGCCCAGGCTCGCGATGGTGGCAAACTGGTGCTCCCACAGTAACTTACCAGCCTTTGTAAGCAGGTATATCTTTCCATCCATAAAATTTGTACCAGCGGCAATCACCGAGCCTTTTGCGTTTAACGCCGTTATTGATACGTCGGAGTAGGGGTCTCTGTAAAACGTCGTCTTCATTCTTCTCTTCCACAGGATACCCTGTGTATCGAGGCAGTACAGCTCGCTACCCGATCCTACAACCAGATAATCCTCACCAAAGGATACGTTTTCTATACTGCAGTCGAGTTTGTATCTCCACAACTCCTTCATGATAACCACTTTAAAGCTTCTCCATAAGAACTATCTCATAAATAAAAAAGATGTAAAAAATTAAAAAAGATGGGAAGGATTTAGCCTCCCCAGCCCGTGGTCGCCCAGTATGCACCGAGTATGACTATTGACATCAATGCACCGAGCACGGCGTTCACAAGTGCTCCTGAGGAGAAGGCTATCCATGG
>JAADFM010000157.1 GCA_013152845.1 Methanobacteriota archaeon
CTCGGGATACTCTTCAAGATTCTGACCCTGACAAAGCCCGTGTGACGGGGGCCGGTTGATGGAAGTACTTGATAAGGCGAATTTCAGGATAAAGATGGCAGGGGAGGAGCTGGTCATCGCCGTGGTGCAGGACCACGAAACCGACGAGGTCCTGATGGTGGCCTTCATGAACCGCGACGCACTCGAGAGGACCCTCGCCACCGGGACCATGACCTACTACAGCACCTCCAGGAAGGAGCTCTGGGTCAAGGGCGGGACCTCGGGGAACACCCAGGAGGTCAGGGAGGTGTTCATGGACTGCGACGGGGACGCCCTCGTCTTCAGGGTGAAGCAGAAGAGGGCGGCCTGCCACGAAGGGTATTACAGCTGCTTTTTCCGGCGAATCGAGGACGGCAGACTCAAGACCGCTGGCAGGAAGGTCTTCGACCCCGGGGACGTCTACAAATGAAGGCCGTAGTCCCTGATACATCGGTCCTGGTGGACGGCAGGATAACGGAGCTCATAACAGAGGAGGAGTACAGGGGCTGCCGGGTCCTGGTCAGCGAGGTGGTGGTCGCCGAGCTCGAACACCAGGCCCAGGAGGGGAAGGAGAGCGGTTTCAAGGGCCTGGCAGAGCTGAAGATGCTGAAAGAGCAGGAGGAGAGGGGCCTCATCGAGATGGAGTTCATAGGCTCAAGGCCCAGGGGCGCGGACTTCAGGGACAACGACCACCTCATAAGGGAGGAGGCAAGGGAGGCGGGGGCGGTCCTTGTCACCAGCGACCGGGTCCAGGCCGAGGTGGCCCGGGCCATGGGGGTGGAGGTCCTCTACCTGGGAGGGAAGCGGGCCGGGAAGGAGCCCGGGATTATGGACTTTTTCGACGAGGATACCATGTCGGTGCACCTGAAAGACCGGGTGCCCCCCATGGCCAAGAAGGGCACCCCAGGGAACATAACCCTCATGCGCCTTTCCGAGGAGCCGATGGATGAGGCCCGCATCCAGGCCCTGGCAGGGGAGATTATGGAGTATGCCCGCGGCGACCCGGACAGTTTCATCGAAATCGAGGCCCAGGGCGCGACGGTGGTCCAGATGGGAAACGTCAGGATTGCCATAACGAGACCGCCCTTCTCCGACGGGTATGAGATTACCGCGGTGCGCCCGGTGGCAGAGGTCAGCCTCCAGGACTACCGCCTGTCGGGACGGCTCCTTAAACGCCTGGAGGAGAGGGCCGAGGGCGTCCTCGTGGCAGGTCCGCCCGGCGCGGGCAAGTCCACCTTCGCCCAGGCCCTGGCCGAGTTCTATAAGGAGAAGGGCAGGATCGTGAAGACCATGGAATCCCCCAGGGACCTCATGGTCTCCGACGAGATCACCCAGTACGCACCACTGGAGGGGGATATGGAGAAGACGGCGGATATCCTACTCCTGGTGAGGCCGGATTACACCATCTACGACGAGGTGAGGAAGACCCGGGATTTCGAGGTCTTCGCGGATATGCGCCTGGCCGGGGTGGGGATGGTGGGCGTGACCCATGCCTCCAAGGCCATCGATGCCGTCCAGCGGCTCATCGGCCGGGTGGAGCTCGGCATGATACCCCAGGTGGTGGATACCGTGGTGTATATAAAGGACGGAAGTATCGAGAAGGTCTATTACCTGGAGTTCACCGTGAAGGTGCCCCTGGGCATGGCAGAGGCCGACCTGGCCAGGCCGGTCATCGAGGTCAAGGCCTTCGAGACCGGGGCGGTGGAGTACGAGATATACACCTTCGGGGAGGAGACAATCGTCATGCCCGTGCTGCCCGAGGAGGAGCGCAGGTCACAGGACGAGGCCAACCGCAGGCTTCTGTTCAGGGAGATGAAGAGGAGGGCGCCCAAGGCCTATATGGAAGTCGAGGTGGAGGGCTCGAGGGCAACGGTCTGGGTGGAGGACGGGTTCATCCCGAAGCTCATAGGGAGGAAGGGGAAGAGTATCGGGGACATGGAGAAGAAACTGGGGATGAAGATACAGGTCAACCCCCTCTCGGCAAAGAACAGCAGGGGGGAGAAGATCCGGATGAGGGTCCTGGAGAAGGGGCGCCACGTGATACTCCAGCCGGGCAGGGAGTACTCGGGGGAGGAGATAGGGGTCTACGTTGACGGGGCCTTCGCCTTCTCCGGCAAGGTCTCGAAGAAGGGGGAAATCAAGGTGACACAGGCAAGCGATGTGGGCCAGTACCTCCTGGAGGCCGTGGCCTCGGGCAGCGAGATATACGGGGTCAGGGAATAATTTTTAAACGAGAAAATATATTGCACAAGTTGCAGGGCTCGTAGCCTAGCCAGGATAAGGCGGCAGCCTCCTAAGCTGTAGATCGGGGGTTCAAATCCCCCCGGGCCCGCTTGTTTGTGTAAAAAGGCTTCACCCAAAAACCCGCCCTCGCTCCTTGCGGAGCTTCGGGCTCCAATGAATCATGTCGCTTTCGCGAATGAGGGAGGTATATGTTCTTTTCCCCGGGTTTTTCTTTCCAAACCGGGGCCGAATACCCTAGATTCGCTTCTAGCCCTTTCCCCCAAATCTTTTATATTCGACAATTGCGAAAAGTATGGCTAAATACAATAATATAAAGTAAATATTGTTGAGATATACTATATTGATAGCCGCGATCTTAGGGTAGTACCAACTTAGACCCCCCTGAACAAATAAAATCGTTGTAAAGGCTACAATTGAATGTACAACCACTCTTTTTAATGGTGGTTTTAATAGGATTGAAGCAATTATATATACGAAAATATTTTCGGATATTGCTTTCATTTTTCCTACAATTATACAAGCCGTTAATACACCAAAATCAGACGAAAAATAAGAAGGTGAAGTAACGCATTGATTTAATGCCATATTCCATTCACGTTTAAGTAATCCGTCAATCTTCCAACCAGCGCCAAATCCAGTTCCTAAATAATCGATTAAACACGATAACATAACAATTCCTAATAAGGTATAAGGATATTTTGTTTTGAGTTCCTTCTTTAAATCCTCATAATTTGAAAGAAAATAATCCATGAAAAAATCAAACCTTCCATTCAACTGTGGAAAACCTCTCTTTCAATAGTAGCACTTGGGCATGGCGTACAAGGAGTCTCCTTTTTACCCATTGAACAAAATGGCATATACTTCCCAAAAACTTTCTTAAATTCAAGTGCTTCACATTTCATCTTCATAGTAGGCATAATTCGTTCACTCCGAATTTTTCACCTCTATGATACTTTCGTTTTGATTTTTTATGAGGTTGTTTTCATATCTCATCGTCCAAGTTAGTCTTGGTTTTACTCCAAATAAAGTGCTCTTGGCCTATGTATAGATGGTCCCAGAGAGCACGGGAAAAGTAATGGGTGGGTTTCGACTCCAATATCTGCCCCTTGCTTCCAAAACAGGTCCGAAAGTTTTAATACTCTGTGTGCCGATTCCTTTACAACCTGAACGGGAGTGTCGCATGTGGGAAGAAGTCGACCGGCATTTTGAGAAATTTCCGGGCCAGAGAAAGGTTGCCCGTTTCATCTTCGGGAGGGGGTT
>JAADFM010000158.1 GCA_013152845.1 Methanobacteriota archaeon
TCAGTCAAAAGCATTAAATAGGTAAAAGTTCATACACCATATCCCATCCTACGGATGGCGAGGTAAAAGGGAAATTCCTCCACTTCTACTGGACGAGATTTCCAGTGGAAATACACCTTCACAACGGGTTTGATGCAAGATGGATTTTAAAACCTCTCTCAACAACATATTCGAATCCTTACTCACCAAAGAGCCTCTGTTCAAGAACAAGGATGCCCTCAGGCACACTTACACTCCTGATGAGCTGCCCCACCGGGAGCGGGAGATACGGCAGCTCGCCTCCATCATCGTGCCTGCCTTAAAGGGACAGACCCCTTCCAACATCCTCATATACGGCAAAAGCGGAACCGGCAAGACCATCGTCTCGAAATTCCTCTGCCAGGAGCTCGAAAAGACCGGCCGCAACCTGGGGATGCCCATATCCACCGTCTACCTGAACTGCGAGGTGACAGACACCCAGTACCGCATCCTTGCCAACCTCGCAAAGCACTTCGGGCAGAACGTGCCCTTCACCGGCTGGCCCACCGACAAGGTCTACCACGCCTTCAAAGACGAGGTCGACAGGAAGAAGCAGTCCATCCTCATCATTCTCGACGAGATAGACAAGCTCGTGGGGAAGAAAGGCGACAATATAATATACAATCTTACAAGAATCAACTCCGAGCTCAGCAACGCCAAGGTCAGCATCATCGGGATTTCCAACGACCTCAAGTTCAAGGACTTCCTCGACTCCCGGGTCCTCAGCTCCCTGAGTGCTGAGGACGTTGTCTTCAGGCCCTACAACGCCAAGGAGCTGGAGGACATCCTCAACCAGCGGGCCGAGCTCGCCTTTGTGGAAGGGGTCTGCGACGAGTACGTCATCCCCCTCTGCGCCGCCCTGGCCGCCCGGGAACACGGCGACGCCAGGAAGGCCCTCGACCTCCTCCGGGTCTCCGGCGAGGTTGCGGAACGGGAAGGGGTTGAGCTCATCACCGAAGAGCACGTGCGCCTGGCCAACGAGAAGATAGAAAGGGACACCACCATGGAGGCCATCCGGACCCTTCCGACCCAGTCCAAGGTCCTCCTCTATGCCACCGTCCTCCTGGAGGAGCGGGGCACCAAGATGATTACCACCGGCGAGGTCTATGACATCTACAAGAGGCTCTGCAAGAGCGTCTCCCTGGACGTTTTGACCCAGCGGCGCATCTCCGACCTCATATCCGAACTCGACACCCTCGGCATCCTCTCCTCCAAGGTCGTCAGCAAGGGCCGCTATGGGCGGACCAAGGAGATAAGGATTGAAGTCCTGCCCGCCGGCATCCGCACCGTCTTGACAGAGGACATGAGGCTTAGAAAATTGACCGACATCCGTCTCCCCCAGACCCAGCTGTTGTGAGTATGCACGACGCAGAGATCCTCAACCGGTTCCTCGACGCCGAACTCAACGTCCATCCCGATACCCTCACGGCCCTCATGGCCCAGGAGGACCCCCTTGAGATTGGGGTCATAGCCAGCGCCAGGACCCTGCAGGACTGCCCGCCGGTCATAACCCCTGAGTTCTTGGATTCCATCCAGCCCGCATCCCCACCGGAGGTAGCACCGGCGGAAAAACCCGTGGAGGTAAAGAGGCCCAGCAGGAAGACCCCGGCCGCCGAATACGACGAGAACCTCAAAATCAGAACGGACCGGGACATCACCCGGCGCTCCTATTCGGTGGGGGACATAGAGGGTTTCTTCAGGTACTTCAACGACCGCTACCAGCGCCTTGCCCGGGTCCTGAGAGAGAGGGACCAGATGCGGGACGTCATGGACATCGAATCGGTGAAGGGGAGGGCTCAGGAAGAGGTCACCGTCATCGGCATGGTCCAGGACGTAAGGCCCACCAGGAAGGGCCACGTGCTCATCTCCCTGGAGGACCCCACCGGCACGGTCCCTGCCCTGATATTGAACTCCGACAGGACACTCATGCGCCTCTCCCCCGAGGTGGTAAAAGACGAGGTCATCGGGGTCGTGGGCAAGATGTCCAGAAAAGGCGACCTCCTCATCATCAACGACCTCCTGTTCCCGGACCTTCCGGTGGCAAGGAAGCAGAAGAGAAGCCCGGACCCGGTGGCCCTGGCACTCATCTCCGACGTCCATGCGGGCAGCACCATGTTCATGGAGGAGGCCTTCGAGAAGTTCATCCGCTGGATGGAGGGCAGGCTTGGTAGCCCCAGGCAGCAGGAGCTTGCGGGCAAGGTGAAGTACCTCGTCATCGGCGGGGACCTGGTGGACGGGGTGGGCATCTATCCCGAGCAGGAGAACGAGCTGGTCATAAAGGACATCTTCCAGCAGTACGAAAAGATTGCGGAATACATATCCCGCATCCCGGAGCACGTGGAGGTCATCATCATGCCCGGCAACCACGACGCCACCCGCCAGGCCGAGCCCCAGCCCGCCATCCTGGAGGAGTTCGCCCCGGCCTTCTATGACGACCCGCGAATCCATATGGTGGGCAACCCCTGTTTTGCCACCATCCACGGCGTGGACCTCATCTCCTACCACGGCCGCAGCCTGGACGACATCATCTCCACCATCCCGGACCAGTCCTATTCAGACCCCGAGAAGGCCATGCTCTTCGCCCTGAAGAAGCGCCACCTGGCCCCCATCTACGGCGGCAAGGTGCCCATGTCCCCGGAGGAGAGGGACTACCTCCTCATAGACCAGCCCCCGGACATCCTCCACTTCGGCCACGTCCATACCGTGGGAGTGGCCAGCTACAGGGGGACCACCGTGGTCAATTCCGGCACCTTCCAGAAGCAGACATCCTATCAGAGGAAGAACAACGTGAAACCCGACCCCGCCAGGATACCCATCATCGATCTCCATGAGCACAAGACCACCCTCATGAGGTTTTTGTGATGGATGAGTATTTCTCAAGACTCGAGGAGGAGGCCAGGAAGGTCCGGGCCGTCGCCGAGGAGGCGAGGAGGAAGGGCCTCGACCCGGAGACCGTACCGGAGGTACCCTTTGCCGAGGACATGGCCGCCCGGGTGGAGGGGCTGGTGGGCCCGCCGGGTATAGCCGGGAGGATCCGGGAGCTGTCCGCCACCATGCCGGAGAAGGAGGTGGCCATCCAGGTGGCCGGGGAGATAGCCATGGGGGACTTCGGCCAGTTTGGGTCCATGGCCGCAGCCTGCGAGCAGGCCTTGAGGACCTCACTGGCGGTCCTGACCGAGGGCATCGTGGCCGCCCCCTTGGAGGGAATCATCAAGACCGAGATCAAGAAGAACACCGACGGCTCGGAGTACCTGGCCATATACTTCGCAGGGCCCATCCGCTCTGCCGGGGGCTCTGCCCAGGCCTTTGCGGTGCTCACCGGGGACTACATCCGCCGCCGTCTCGGTCTGGCGAGGTACCAGGCCACCCCGGAAGAGGTGGAGCGCTTCGCCGAGGAGACCGACCTCTACCACGAGGAGGCCGCACGGCTCCAGTACCACCCCAGCCCCCAGGAGGTGCGCAAGGCCATACGGAACATCCCGGTGGAGATAACAGGCGAGGCCACCGAGAAGGTGGAGGTCTCAGGCTACCGGGACCTGCCCCGCATCGAGACCAACCAGCTCCGGGGCGGGGCCGTCCTGGTCCTGGCCGAGGGCGTCCTCCAGAAGGCACCAAAACTTGTGAAGTTCATCGAGCGCTTCGAGCTGGACGGCTGGGAATGGCTCATGGAGAAGGCCGCCCCCGAGGAGGCCGAGG
>JAADFM010000159.1 GCA_013152845.1 Methanobacteriota archaeon
GCTTGGTGGTCTCATCCATCTTATCACCTCCAATAAAAATTTAAGTACCATTTTATAATTTTTCCACATCTTTAATGGTTGTTGAAAGGTACAGGACATGGACTCCGACGACAAGCATCTCCAGGACATGGCAGAACTCCTCCTATCCCGGGCGACCATGCTCCGGTACCACTGCGGGACCTGCAGGAGCCCCCTCTTCGAGAAAGAGGGCCGGGTCATCTGCCCCAGGTGCGGCCCGGTAAAAGCCGCTTCAGAGGAGGGAGAGCCCGGGAAATCCCGGAAAAAGGGCGCCGTCCGGGACGCCACCCGGAAGGTCCTTGAAAAGAAGCGGGACCGGCTGCTCTCCGAGCTGGAAGCCGAGAAGGACCCCAAGCGGATCACCGAGCTCCTCGAGGCCATCGAGAAGATGGACCGGATGCTGGAGTGATGGGCCGTGGGGATTTGGAAAGTGCCCCCGCCGGGATTTGAACCCGGGTCTAAGGCTCCGGAGGCCCTCGTCATATCCAGACTAAACCACGGGGGCTGAAAAGTACTTAACAGTTTCTTTTATTTATATGCCATGGACATCTCCGTCATCGTGCCCACCCTCAACGAAGAGGCCTACATCGGCGACTGCCTCAGGTCCGTCAGAGACCAGAAGACTGACCTGGAGTACGAGGTCATCCTCTGCGACGGCCGCAGCGGCGACCGGACCGTGGAGATAGCCCAGGAATACGCCGACCGCATCATCTTCTCGGAGAAGCGCAGCGTTGCCGTCCAGCGCAACCTCGGGGCCGAAGCCGCCCAGGGGGACCACCTCCTGTTCATGGACGCCGACACCCGCCTCCCGGAGGACTACCTCCAGACCGCCCACGGGAAGTTCGAGGACCCGGACCTCCTGGCCTTCAGCGCCTCCTTCAAGTTCTGGGAGGGCTCGAAGAAGTACCTGCTACCGGAAAAGATTACCAACTCCTATTTCATCTTCAAGAGCAACCTGGGGGCCGCCACCCTCCCGGGCTTCAACATAAACATCCGCCGGGCGGTCTTCCAGTCCGTGGGGGGGTTCAAGGACGTGCCCCTGGAGGACGTGGATTTGAGCATTACCCTGGCCCCCATAGGCAAGACCCGGTACTTCGGCGATTTCTATGTCTACACCTCGGCCCGCCGTCTGGAGAAGATGGGGGTCCTGGGGACCATAAAGTACTACGTGGAGGTGGACCTGGTCAGAAAGAACCCGGAGTTCAAGAACCTCATGCGCTACAACGACTATGTCCGGTGCCGCAAGAACCTGGAGGACTGCGCCGAGAAGGTGAGCCTGCTCGAGCTGAGCCGGGACGTGGCCCTGCGCAAGTACATCAACGACGGCATCGAGGGTCTCGCCGAATCCGTGAAGCAGAAGGTGAAGGAGGACAAGGAGCAGTTCGCCGAGGACATCCTCCGGGTCTCCCGCTCCATAGCCGATTTGAAGATGCGGGTCGCGGTGGACAGGGGTGACGTGGACGGCGCCCTCCAGATGATAAAGGACCGGGTGGAGAGGGTCAGGCAGCTGCGGGAGAGGCTGAAGATTTGAAGGACAAAATCGCCTTTGTGGGCCGCTCAAACGTGGGCAAGTCAAGCACCATCAAACGGCTTACCGGGGCCGAGGTGAAGGTCGGGAGAAGGCCGGGGGTGACCCTCGAGCCCGCCTTCATCCCCTACGGCCGGTGCACCATCGTGGACATGCCGGGCTTCGGCTTCATGGCCGGTGTGGGCGGGAAGAGGCAGGAGGAGGTCAAGGACTTCGTCGTCTCCTACCTGGAGGGCTCGGAGGACATCCTCTTCGCAGTCCAGGTCACAGACATCAAGGCCTTCTCAGAGATCGCCGCCAGGTGGGCGGGCAGGGATGAGGTGCCCCTGGAGGTGGAGATGTTCCTCTTCCTCAAGGAGGTGGGGCTGGACCCGGTCTTTGTGGCCAACAAGATCGACAGGATAAAAAGGCCCCTGCGGGACGAAAAGCTCGACGAGGCCTGCGCCATCCTGGGCATGGTGCCCCCCTGGAGGGACCACCGGGATACCGTGGTCCCCTTCTCTGCCAAGACAGGGGAGGGGCTGGGGGAGCTGAAGAATCTCATCCGCAGGCGGTGCGGATAGGCTTTAGTCAGGCGCCAGGTCCTCGCCTGCGAAGAAGCTCTGCTGGACCAGGTTGTAGAGGTCATCCATGCCCTCGAAGGTCTCGGCAGAGATGGGTATCAGGGGGCGGTAGATGTCCATGGACTCCAGGGTCTTGAGGAGTTCGAGGCCCATCTGGTTGTCCAGGGTGGCCTTCTCGGCGGTCAGGGCGTCGAAGAGGGCGTTGGCATCGGTGGACCACTCCACCACCCTATTCCGGTCTTCGAGCTCAAGGAGGTCTGCCTTGCTCAGGACCGAGACCGAGGGGACGTAGAACCTGAACCACGCCGAGGCGAAGAGTAGGAGGAGGGACACCAGCCCCCCCGGCCGTGAGGAAATCACCGGGTCGAAGAGGAAGGTCAGCATGGAGTTGTTGGCACCCAGGACGTCGATGACCGCCCTGGAGGCCTCCCTCATGGTGAAGAGCTCCATCTGGCCTGCGGTGTCCATGAGGAAATAGTCGGTCTCAAACTCGTCCAGGACCTCCTTTATCTCGCCCACGTTGAAGGCCAGCAGGTCGGCGCACACCACCTGGGCCCCGTTGGGCCGTAGCGGTCCATGACCTCGGGCAGGCTGATCCACTCCCTGATGTCCACGTCCGGGGTATAGGGGAGGTTCTCCACCCCGGGGTCCAGGTTCACGGTAACGGCATCGAATCCGTGCTGGTCCATCCAGGTCTTGAAGGCTCCGGTCAGGGTGGTCTTGCCCGAGCCCGCCGTGCCTATGAAATAGAGGTTAACCGCCATAGGCATCAATCCTCTCCAGGGCCGCCTTAACCCCGGCCGCCACCCCCTCGGTCTCCACCCAGCCCCGGGGCTTTATGGCGTCCCCCACGTTGTAGAGGCCCCTGACCGGGGTCTCAGGCCCCATGAGCTTCCCTGACATGGTCCGGTTCACGGGCCAGCCGTTATGGTATGACTGGACCATGAGGACCCGGCAGTGCCTGTCGAAATCAGGGAACAGCTCCCGGAGGTCCTGGAGCCCGAGCTCGATTTCCTCCCTGATATCCCTTCCCGGCTCATAGGTCTGGTGGCTCATGAGGAGGTGCTTGCCCTCAGGTGCCAGGCTCGGGTCGGCGTTGGTCACCTCGTTGAGGCCGTCGATGCGCTTGGCCTGGGGGGTGAAGAGGGCGCCGGTGTGGCCAAGCATGGGCCGGTCGCAGGCCACGGATATCTTGATTCCCGCAGCCTCCGGGATGTTGGAGACCGACTTCACGTAGTCGGGGCTGAAGGCCTCCTCCCCGCAGAGCTCAACGGTTGCCTTGGGCCCGATGTTGGAGACCACCACATCGAATTCGTGGCTCTCGCCGCCGCAGTCCATGCCGGTCACCCTGCCCCCGTCGAGCTGGATTCCTGTGACCTTGCTCTCCAGGTGGATATTGCCTCCCCCCTCCTCTATGACCTTTACCAGGGCCCGGGTCACCGCGCCGCACCCCCCTTCGGGTATGCCGGGCCCGCGGTACCTGTTGAAGTTGGAGGTGATGGCCAGAAACTCCCTGGAGGACAGCTTGTCTGCGTGGATGCTCAAGGTCCAGCCGCAGAAGGAGTCCGACAGCTCCAGGGCCAGGCGGTTGTTGAGCCTCTTCTTCACCCAGTCCCGGTAGCTCTCCTTCCCGCCCTTGCCCAGCTTCAGCATGGCGTGGATGGAGGCCACCTTCACCTTGTCCCTTAAGGAGAAGAGGTCCTTGAGCTGGCGGAACTCGTAGTCCCTGCCCCCTATCCTGAAGAGACCCGGGGGGTGGGAGGGTATTATCCTCACCCCGGTGCCCAGCTCCTTGAGCATGGTGCCCAGGGGTCCGTTCTCGGCGTGGGGTATCATGTGGAGGGCCCCGGTGGTGAGCTGGTACCCCTGGTACTCCAGGTTGGTGAACCTGCCCCCGGGGTAGGGCAGCTTCTCGAAGATGTCCACCTGGTGGCCCTTCTGCGGCCCCGCACAGGAGGCCTCCAAGGCCTGCCCCGATGATGCCGGCCTTCAACCTCCGTCCTCCTGGATGGCCTCGTTGGGGCAGTAGATGATGCAGATTCCGCACTCGATGCAGGTCTCGCCGTCGATTTCCGCCCGGCCCAGGACTGTTATGGCCTCCTGGGGACAGAAGGGAACGCAGTGTCCGCAGCCGATGCAGTAGTCCTTGACGAGCACGGGAATCACCGGTAAATCTTTTAAAGGAGAGGATATAAATATTTCGAGGGCGGTGGTCATGAATCCCATTTCTTTACTCCATCTCGGCAAGCTCTACGGGACGGCAACGGTCATCGAGACCCTCGTTCTGATGGTAATCCTCATGAGCCTCTTCCTCCTCTTCGGTGCCATGGCGGCCGGCATCCCGGAGGTCACCCTGGGGAAGGCACTCCTTTCGGCGGTCCTGATGATAAGCGTGCAGTGGATTATCGTGGTTGTCTTCTCCTTTATACCTCTCATCGGAGGGTTCCTGGGTTTCATCATCAGCATCATCGCCATGACATATGTCCTGAAAGTGACCTTCGGGGTGGCTTGGGCGACCGCCTTTTTGACCTTCCTTTTTGCCATCCTGGCCGAGGTGGCCACCGGCATGATAGTTGACCTCTACCTGGGCATCGGGCTGACCAACTTTGCCCAGAGGTTCGTCTTTGTGAGCTAGGGCTATGAACTGGAAGTTCCTCCTAGCCGGCCTCATCGTCCTGGGCCTGTTGTTCATGGTTCCTCCGGGCCATCCCCGGGACGCCGGGGGGCCAAGTCTGGTCTTCGACAGCGGTGCCCACATCCAGCTGGAGGTCTTTGACACCTCCAAGGAGCGCGCCCGGGGGCTAATGGGCCGCCGGGAGCTGGGCGAGGATGCCGGGGCCCTCTTTCGTCTTCGAGGAGGAGGGGGACCACCCCTTCTGGATGAAGGACACCTACATCCCCCTGGACATAATCTGGCTGGACTCGGACCTCACCGTGGTCCACATAGAATCCCGGGTGCATCCCACCCTGGCGGACCCCCCTCCCATGTACAGGTCCCCGGTCCCCTCACGGTACGTCCTGGAGGTGAATGCGGGATATGCAGCGGCCCACGGGATACAGGTGGGTGACAGGGCCCGGCTCCAGGGAATGGACTAGGCCTCCTCGTCATCCAGGCAGAACTCGCAGTGTTCCTCCACCGGGTCTCCGCACCGGTCGCAGAAGGTCCTCCCGCAGGAGGTGCATTTGGGTGTGTCCTCCTGGGTCCTGCCGCAGATATCGCACTCAGCCATGGTTCCAGTCAATAGGGGGAAGCTCCCGTAATATAAACGTTTGGTTAGATGGCCCGGGCGCGGGCGGGCACACCCTCACAACGACCCGGAAGTCCCGGAGTACCCCTTGCCAAGGAGGTAGACCTCGGCCGACTGGTCCCGGGACGCCCTGGGTTTGGCCAGCTTGGCGTAGTGGAACATCCCTTTGAGCTCCTGGAAGAAGCCCGGGGTTTCCTCTCCCTGGAACTGTTTCATGAGGATGCTGCCCCCCGGCCTTAGGACCTCCCCGGCCAGCTCCAGCACGTCCCGGCACAGCTCCACCGAGCGGAAGTGGTCCATGGACCAGACACCGGAGATGTCAGGGGAGGCATCGGAGATGACGGCGTCGGCCTCGGGTATTATGCCTTTTATCCTATCCCGCACCTCCGGGTCGGTGAAGTCCCCCTGGATGGTCCTGACGTTTTCGAGATTCAAAGGGGCGATGTAGTCCAGGTCCACCCCCAGGACTTCCTCCCCCACCAGCTCCCGGGCCATCTGGAGCCAGCCCCCCGGCGCCGCCCCCAGGTCAAGGACCCGGTCGCCTTTTCTGATGAGCCGGTACTTCCTGTTGAGCTGGCGCAGCTTGTATGCGGCCCTGGAGCGGTAGCCGGCGGCCTTGGCAGCCCTGTAGTACTGGTCTTTCTTCTTGTCCCGAATCCAGCGCTT
>JAADFM010000160.1 GCA_013152845.1 Methanobacteriota archaeon
CCCCGAAATGCATGTCCTGCAGAGGTATTCCATTTCGACGGCACCCCAGGAGTAAGGTTATTTCACAATTATTTATATATGGTTATTTCTCTACTATTTACCATCATATAAAATCATGACAAATGAGGTTGGTTTAATGGCAGCTGAGAAATCCGGGTTTAGAGAGGACCTTCTTCAATATACCTGGGTGTCCCGGGAGGAGGGCTATCCCGTCCTTGAGGCCGACGTGGTTTTCAACGACCTCTGCTGCGGCTGCGGTGCCTGCGAGGCCGTCTGCCCCGAGGACGTCATCCAGGTGGGCGAATTCCCCAAGCTTACGGGCAAGTGCTCCAACTGCGGCTACTGCATCATCCAGTGCCCCCGCAGTTTTTTCCCGAGCAGAGAAATCGAGGAGAATCTCTTCGGGCAGCATGGCGATATCCTGGGCCACATCGAGTTCATGACCGCGGCCAAGGCCAAGACCGATGGCCAGGACGGAGGTGTGGTCACCGCCCTTGTGGAGTACATGTTCTCCAAAAGGCTCATCGACGGGGCGGTGATTTCCACCGTGGACAGGAAGCAGCCCTGGAAACCCAGGCCCGTCCTGGTGACAAAAAAGGCCGACGTGAAGAAGGGTGCGGGCTCAAAGTACTCGGTTAGCCCCAACGTCTCCGTCCTCAAGGAGGCCCACAAGAAGGGCCTGAAGAAACTGGCCTTCGTGGGCCTGCCATGCCAGACCCAGGCCATCCGCAAGATGCAGGCCTATCCGGTGGGGGACATAGACTACGGTTCCATGGTGAAGTACACCATCGGCATCTTCTGCAAGGCCAACTTCCTCTACGAGATGCTGGAGAAGGTGGTGGCCGGGAAGTTCAACCTCAAGAAGGTCACCAAGTTCGACATCAAGGGCAAGAACCTCAATGTCTACCAGGGGGACGAGAAGACGGACGTGCCCTTAAAGGAGATTCACAGGTACCAGATGGCAGGATGCAGTGTTTGCACCAACTTCGCCGCCCGCCTGGCCGACTTCGCCATCGGTTCGGTGGGCTCCCCGGCAGGCTACTCCACGGTCTTTGCCAGGACCAAGGATGCGGCCAAGCTCATAAAGGACATGAAGAAGGCGAAGCTCATCTCCACCAAGAAGATAACCGACGAGAAGTTCGGCCTGCCCCTGGTGGAGAGGCTCGCCAAGCTCCAGAGGGACGACAGCCGCAGGACCATCTGGAAGAAGTCCATAGATGCCCTGCCCATGCCTTTCAAGTTCTTGATTCAGGAGTGATGAGGGAATGAGCGAGCACCAGAAAGTGAAAATCGAGAAGATGAAGACCGACGTCATCGACCTCAGCAACGTCATCATCGAGATAGGGGACATCGAGAAGGAGTGGGACGAGAAGGTGGGTCCCCACCCGAAGCCGAGCATGTCCACCCTGCGGGAATGGGACTTCAAACTCCTCTCAAGGCACAAACCCCTCTACACCCCTGTCTGCGACGAGTGCTGCATGTGCGCCTTCGGCAAGTGCGACCTCACCCAGGACAGAAAAGGCGCCTGCGGCATCGACCTCACCACTCAGCAGGCCAGGCAGGTGGCCATGTACGCCGCCATAGGCACGGCCTGCCACGCCGCCCATGCCCGCCACATGCTCCATCACCAGATAGAGCTTTGCGGGCGGGACTACCCCATCGACCTGGGTGACAACGTGGAGGTGGAGGCCCCCATCATGCGGACCGTTGTGGGCTCCAAACCCGAGACCCTGGGGGACATGGAGAAGGCGTTGGACTATGCCGAAGAAGAGATTACCAAGGTCCTGGCCTCCATCCACACCGGCCAGGAGGGGAACCACCTGGAGTACGAGTCCAAGGCCCTCCACGTGGGCATGATAGACAATCTGGTAAAGGAGATCGGCGACATCGCCCAGGTGGTGGGCTATGGTATGCCCAAGGGTGTACCCGATGCACCCCTGGCGGAGCTGGGCTTCGGGAGCCTTGACAGGTCAAAACCCCTCATCCTCCTCATCGGCCACAACGTGGCCGGGGGGGCCAGCATGGTAGACTACCTCAAGAAGCACAACCTGGAGGACAAGGTGGAGCTGGCAGGTATCTGCTGCACCTCCCACGACCTCACCCGCATCTATGACAGGGGGAAGATTATGGGCCCCCTCTCAAGGACCATGAAGTTCCTCCAGGCAGGCATTGCCGACGTCATCGTGGTGGACGAGCAGTGCATCCGCACCGACGTCCGTGAGTGGGCCGAGAAGACCGGCGCACCCCTCATCGCCTCCAGCGAGCACAACGTCCAGGGGCTGAGGGACAGGACCGAGGACGACCCCGGGGAGGTCATCGCCGACCTGGTGGAGGGCAGGGAGACCGGCGCCTTCATCCTGGATTCCGACAAGGTTGCCGAGGTGGCGGTCCAGACCGCCATGGCGGTCAAACCCAGGCGGGAGAAACTGAGGTTCCTCCCGACTCCAAAAGAGGCCCAGAAACTGGCCAAACGCTGTACCACCTGCGAGGCCTGCCACAGGGTGTGCCCGGTGGACATCCACATCTCCGAGGGCATGGATGCCGCCAAGGAGGGCGACCTCTCGGTCCTTGCAGGCTACAGGGAGCTCTGCGTGGGCTGCACCAGGTGCGAGGAGGCCTGCGGGCGCGAGATTCCCATCATCAAGATGATTGAGACCGCCGCCCGGGACGAAATCATAAAGGACAACTACCGCATCCGGGTCGGCCGGGGCCCCATCCAGGACGTGGAAATCCGGAAGGTGGGCTCCCCCATCGTCTTCGGCGAGATACCCGGAATCGTGGTCTTTGCCGGCTGCTCCAACTACCCCAACTCCACCGTGGAGATGGCGGAGATGGCCGAGGAGTTCCTTAAGCGCAACTTCATCGTGGTGGTCTCAGGCTGTGCCGCCATGGAGATTGCCCGCCACAAGGACGAGGACGGCAAGACCCTCTACGAGAAGTACCCCGGGGACTTCGACGCCGGGGGTCTTGTCAACCTGGGCTCGTGCCTGTCGAACGCCCACGTACTGGGGGCGGCCATCAAGGTGGCCAACATCTTCGCCAAGCGGGACCTCAGGGGCAACTTCGAGGAGATAGCCGATTACATCTACAACCGCGTCGGTGCGGTGGCAGTGGTCTGGGGCACCTACTCCCAGAAGGCCCTGGCCATCGGTACCGGCGTCAACCGCTGGGGCATCCCGGTGATATTGGGTCCGCAGGGGACCCAGTACCGGCGCCAGTTCATCGGGCGAAAGGACAAGCCCGAGACCTGGGCCGGCTTCAACGCGCGAAACGGGGAGGCCATGAACCTGGAGCCCGTGCCCGAGCACCTGGTCTACACCCCGGAGACCAAGGAGGAGGCCATGGTCTGGATAGTCAAGCTGTGCCTGCGCAACAACGATACGCCCAAGGGCCGGATGTACAAGCTCGAGCACTACATCGACATCCACCAGAAGTACATGGGGACCTTCCCGGACGATATTGACAAATATATAAGGAACAAGGCAGATATACCCCTGACCAAGAAGGACCAGATCATGAAGATCCTCGAGGAGAAGGGGTGGCAGCCCAGGGAGGTGCCTGACCCCACCATCGTGGAGAGGCTCACCAGGAAGCCAAAAGCCAAGGAGGCAGGGAAATGAACCGGGTAAGACCATGGGTTCCCACCGCCATCACCGGCCGGCTCCAGGGCATGACCGTGGGTCCGGCCGCCATTGCCAGGACCATAAAGGAGGCCGACAACCCCATCCTCATCGTGGGAGCGGGCATCATGGAGGAGCTGGAGGGCCGCCTCGCCGACTATGCCGTGAGGATGGCCAGGGCCCGGGACATGCCCGTGGCGGCCACGGCCCACACCATCAGCGTGCTCCACGACAGGGGCATCCAGGTCCAGGCCATGGGCCTCTCCGACGTCATCGCCCGGCTCCAGGACCCGGAGTGGCAGGGACTCAACGGCAGGCCCCACGACGTGGCCGTTGCCGTGGGCATCAGGCCCAGGTTCCTCAACAACATGTTCAACTCGCTGAAGAACTTCTCGGATGTCAGGACCGTCAGCATAGGCAAGCACAACCTGCCCAACGCCAGCCTGTCCCTGGCCAACCTGACCGACGACATCTGGGAAGAGAACCTGGTGGAGATTTGTGAGTATTTAGAGAGGTGAAAGGATGACAGACATACCTGTTGACATAGGACTCATCTACGAGGGGGAGAGGATTCGAAAGGCCAACATGTACGCCGACCTGGCAGGACCCAAGGCATTCGGGGCCGAGCTGTTCCTGGTCAGGCCCGCAAAGGAGGTCAAGGACGGGAAGGTCGAGGTCATCGGGCCGGACATCCCGGATATGGAAGAGGGTTCCAGGCACCCCTTCGGCATGCTCCTTGTGGCCGCGGGCAAGACCCTGGAGGAGGACCTGGAAGGGGTCTTCGAGAGGAGGGTCCACGACTTCTGCAACTACATCCAGGGGTTCATGCACCTCAACTCCAGGGACATCATCTGGTGCCGGGTCTCCAAGGAGGCGGCCAAGAAGGGCCTGACCCTGGAGCACGTGGGCAAGGCGCTCATCGACCTGTTCAAGTCGGATTTCGACGTCATCGAGAAGATGCAGGTCACCTTCTACACCGACCCCGAGGCCGTGACCAAACACGTGGAGGCCGCAAGGGAGGTCTTCGAGAAGAGGGACTCCCGCGCCAGGGGCCTCAGGGACGAGGACGTGGACGTCTTCTACCTCTGCACCCTGTGCCAGTCCTTTGCCCCCAAGCACGTCTGCACCATCACGCCGTCGAGGACATCCTCCTGCGGTTCCATCTCCTGGTTCGAGGGCCGGGCCGCCGTCAAGGTGGACCCCCAGGGCCCCTTAGGAGATTCCCAAGGGCGAGGAGCTGGACCCCCTGCGGGGCGAGTTCTCGGGTGCCAACGAGGCCACCGCCGAGTACTCCAACGGCGAGGTATCGAGGGTATTCCTCCATTCCATCTTCGGCCACCCCCACACCTCCTGCGGGTGCTTCGAGGCCATCGCCTTCTACATCCCGGAGGCCGACGGCATCGGGGTGGTCCACCGGGACTTTGCGGGCACGACCCCCTTCGGCATACCCTTCTCCACCATGGCCGGCCAGACCGGCGGCGGCCAGCAGCTTGAAGGTTTCGCCGGCATCGCCATCGAGTACCTGCGCAGCCCCAAGTATTTCCAGGCCGACGGTGGCTGGGAGAGGACCGTGTGGCTGCCCAAGTCGCTGAAGGAGAGGGTGGCCGACGCCATCCCCGAGGAGCTCAAGGATTGCCACCGAAGAGGACGCCACCGACCTGGACAGCCTCCGCGAGTTCCTCAAGGAGAAGAACCACCCGGTGGTCCAGCGCTGGGAGGCCGAGGAGGCACCTGCGGAAGAGGCCCCGGCGGCCGAAGCACCCGCCCAGGCCGCCCCTGCCGTCCAGCAGCAGGCGGTCCAGACCCAGGCCATGCCCGCCATGCAGGTGCAGGAGTTCACCATCCCGGCCGCACCCGCAGGTGGCGGGGGTATCACCATCACCTTCAAGAACGCCAAAATCTATGCGGAGAAGGTCATCATATCCAGGAAAAAATGATCATAGCGGTATCGGGCAAGGGCGGCACGGG
>JAADFM010000161.1 GCA_013152845.1 Methanobacteriota archaeon
CCAATACGACGGTGGCCTGGAAGGTCTTCCATGCGGCTACCCAGGTCCTCTCCATGGTCATCTCATCGGAAAGTATCACCCCCCTCTTCTCTGCATACCAGTCCAGCCAGCGGTTGGCGAATACAATAATCAGGGGCCAAAGCCAGATGGCCTTGTAGGGCAGGAGGTGGTATACATATGATACCGAGGCGGTCAGGATTATCCCGACAAAGACCCCAAGTTTCGCCTTTGTGAGTTTATTCATCTCCGTCACCTCCGTAGAAGAAGAGCTCCTCGATTTTCATCTCAAAAAGGTCTGCAAGCCTGAAGGCCAGCTCCAGGGAGGGGTTGAACTTCCCCTTCTCTATGGCATTGATTGTCTGCCTTGTGACCTTCACCTTCCGGGCAAGTTCTTCCTGGGTCATGTCCCTGATGACCCGCTGGAGCTTGATATTGTTCTTCATACATGGACCCCTGAAAAAAAGAGGGGGCAGGGATGGAGAAAGGAGGCAGGAGGGAGGAACATCCCTGCCCTCTTATGGAGGTATGGTGTGCCAACATGGCCTGTGGCATGTGTAAAATATACTTGACATCTAGTATATAAAGTTTTCCATAAAATCGTGTATTCTTTACATTTTGGCGAACTAATTTTACACCCGTGCCCGCCCGGGTGGGGCTGCGGGATTCCCCAAAATTAATATAACCTCCCGGGGAATCTTTAAGGGATGCTCGAAACCACCCTCTGCGGCCTGACACTGAGGAACCCCACCATCCTGGCCTCCGGGATCATGGGCTCCACCGGGGCGTCCCTGAAGCGCATGGCCGAAGCCGGTGCCGGGGCTGTGGTGACGAAGTCAATCGGGCCGGCGGCCAGGCAGGGCCACAGGAACCCCTCGGTCATCTTCCACGGGGGCGGGGTTCTCAACGCCGTGGGCCTCTCCAATCCCGGCTACAGGGACTTCGCCCAGGAGATGGAGACGGCCAGGGAAGGGGGTGTACCTGTCATCGCCAGCGTCTTCGGCTCAACACCCCGGGAGTACGCCGAGGTGGCCGTGGGGATGGAGGGCATGGGCGCTGCCGCACTGGAGCTGAACCTCTCCTGCCCCCACGCCGAGGGGACAGGCGCCTTTTTCGGCCAGGACCCTGACCGGGCCGGAGAGGTGGTCAGGGCCGTCAAGAAGGAGGTGGATATCCCGGTCATCCCGAAGCTTACCGCCAACGTCACCGACATCGTGGAAATCGCCCGGGCCTGCGAGAGGGCCGGCGCCGATGCCCTGACCGCCATAAACACCCTCAAGGCCATGGCCATAGACATCCAGACCCGGCGGCCCATCCTGGCCAACAGGACCGGGGGGCTCAGTGGCGTGCCCATCAAGGCCGTGGGGGTCAGGTGCGTCTACGAGATTGCCGCGGAGGTGGACATCCCGGTCATCGGGTGCGGGGGGGTCGCCACCGGGGAGGATGCCCTGGAGTACCTCATGGCCGGCGCCTCGGCAGTGGAAATCGGGACTGCTGTTGCCACCCGGGGGGTGGATGTCTTTGCCAAGGTGGCAGCCGAGATTGAGGCGTACCTCCGGGACCACGGCATATCATCTGTCAAGGAAGTCATAGGTGCGGCCCATTGACCCTGCTTGAAAGGCTGGAGGCGCTGGCCGGTGTCTTCCCCCTCACCCGGGTCCAGCGGATACTGCTGACAACCGACGGGTCCGTCACCCGGATTCTGGAGGCCCTGCGGGGGGAGCCCATCCGGGTGGAGACAGAGCTCCAGGAGGTGGTGGAGGCCGACCAGGACACGGCACGGCTCCTCGGGGTGGAGGAGGGCGCGGAGGTCAACTACCGGGTGGTGCGCCTCCTGGATTCCCGGGACGTCCTGGTCCATGCCACCTCCTATGCCCCCCTGGGCCACCTGAGGGAGGAGTTCAGGGAGGACATCATGAAGAGGGATACCCCCATCGGCAGGATTATGCAGAACCTGAAGATAGAGGCCCGCAGGGAGATACGGGACTTCGGTGTCCTGGAGGCCGGGGAGGAGGAGGCCCGCGCCCTGGGGGTGCCGGCGGGGACGAAACTCCTCTGGCGGGAGTACGATATCATAAGCGGGGGGAGGACCCTCCTGCACATCCGGGAGGTCTTCTCCGGGAAAATCTAATTATATCCCCGGCCGGCATAACAGATGATGATGAGGATAACCACGCCCTCGCGGATACACATGGGCCTGATAGATATGAACGCCTCCTCCGGCCGGGTGGACGGGGGGGTGGGCCTGGCCCTGGAGGAGCCGGGCATAGTCGTCGAGGTGGAGGAGGCCGGGGAGATATCAGCCGAGGGTCCCATGGCCGGGAGGGCCAGGGAGGCGGCGGCTAGGGTCTTCGCCGCCCTGGACATGGAGGGGGGTGTCAGGATTGAGGTCCGGAAGGCCTATCCCCAGCACGTGGGCCTGGGCTCCGGGACCCAGCTGGCCCTGGCCGTGGGCAGGGCGGTCTGCGAGATTTACGGTATCGAGCTTGGGACCAGGGAGATTGCGAGGATGGTGGGCCGGGGCGGGACCTCGGGGCATCGGTACGGCGGCCTTCGAGATGGGGGGGTTCATCCTGGACGGGGGCCATTCCACCAGGGAGAAGCCGTCTTTTCTCCCGTCGTCGGCGTCGAGGGCCGGGCCGGCGCCGGTCCTGGCCAGGTACGATTTCCCGCCCTGGAAGGTGGTGCTGGTGCTGCCGGGAGAGGGGGAGGCTGTTGCAGGCAGGAGGGAGGTGGACATCTTCCAGGAGTACTGCCCGGTGCCCCTGGGGGAGGTCCGGGAGATATCCCACCTCATACTCATGAAGATGCTGCCTGCGGTCCTGGAGAAGGACCTGGTATCCTTCGGCGAGGCCGTGAACAGGCTCCAGGGTCTGGGCTTCAAGAAGGTGGAGGTGGGGCTCCAGTCCCGAAAGGTCAAGGAAATCCTCAAGACATGCCAGGCCCATTCCGCGGGGGCGGGCCTCAGCTCCTTCGGCCCGGTGGTCTATGCCTTCGCGGAAGAGGAGGGCGAGGTCCTGGAGGCCCTGGAAGGGGTGGAGGGCGTCTCGGAGGTGATTGTAACAGGCGCAAACAACCAGGGGGCGGCGGTGGGATGAGGCTGCCGGTCCCAAGGCCGTCCAAACTGGTATGCGTGGGCCTGAACTACACCGACCACGCAAGGGAGCTGGGGATGGAGATTCCTGAGGAGCCTATCATCTTCCTCAAGCCCCCCACAGCAGTCATCGGCCACGGCGAGGAGATTATATGCCCTCCCCAGTCCGCCCGGGTGGACTACGAGGCCGAGCTGGCTGTGGTGGTGGGGAAGAGGTGCCGGGACGTGGCCAGGGAGGATGTCTATGATTACATCCTGGGCTATACCTGCTTCAACGACGTGACAGCCCGGGACCTCCAGGAGAAGGACGGGCAGTGGACCAGGGCGAAGAGC
>JAADFM010000162.1 GCA_013152845.1 Methanobacteriota archaeon
ACCAGAGTATCAAGGTCCTGGAAGAGAGGAAGGAAAGGCTGACCGAGGCGGTCGAGCAGCTGCAGCAGGAGATTGCCGACAGGGTCCTGGCCGAAGAGGCCTTGAGGGAGAGCGAGGAGAGGTTCCGCGCCCTCTTCGAGAACTCAAGGGATGCGGTGTATATAACCTGGAGGGACGGGCGGTTCATTGACTTCAACGATTCCATGCTCGAGCTCTTCGGATATACAAGGGAGGAGATGAAGAACCTGGACGCCCTGACCATCTATGTGGACCCCGATGACCGCCGGAGGCTCCAGGAGGAGATCGAGGAGAAGGGCTCGGTGCGGGACTACGAAATAAAATTCAAGAAAAAGGACGGCACCACCATGGACTGCCTGGTCACCTCGAGTCTCTGGCGGGACGAGGACGGCACCGTCATGGGATACCAGGGGGTCATCAGGGACATCACCGAGAAGAAGAAGTCCGAGGAGGCCCTGCGCAGGTCCAAGGAGTTCGTCGAGACGGTCCTCAACAGCATGCATGATGCGGTTTCCATAATCGATGCAAGGGATTTCAGGGTAGTGGGGGTGAACAAGGCCTTCCTGGACCAGCTTGGGCTGAAGGAGGAGGAGGCCATCGGCAGGCTATGCCATGAGCTGACCCACCGCCGCAGGGATCCCTGTCACCCCCCGGACGATGTCTGCCCACTGATGGAGACCTTGGAGACCGGTAAACACGCCTCTGTGGAGCACATCCATTACCAGAAGGACGGCGAAAAGGTCTATGTGGAAGTCTCCACCTCACCGATAAAGGACGAACGCGGCAGGGTCGTCCAGGTGGTACATGTGGCCAGGGATGTGACCGAGCGCAAGAAGGCCGAGGAGCAGATAAGGGAGTCCCTGAGGGTGAAGGAGGTCCTTCTGAGGGAGATACACCACAGGGTGAAGAACAATGCAGGTCATATCGAGCCTACTGAGCCTCCAGTCCAGGTACGCCACCGACGAGGAGCACAAGGCCATGTTCAGGGAGAGCCAGAACCAGATAAAGTCCATGGTCCTCGTCCACGAGCTCCTCTACCAGTCAGAGGACCTGGCCAGGATAGATTTCGATGATTACCTGAAGAGGCTGGCCCACGGTCTGGTCCGCTCCTTCGGGGTGGATGCCGAGAGGGTGAAGTTCAATATAGATATCAGGGGGGTCTCCCTGGGGGTGGATTCGGCGATGCCGTGCGGGCTGATACTGAACGAGCTGATTTCCAACTCACTCAAATACGCCTTCCCGGACGGGAGGGAGGGGGAGATAGACATCCAGCTCAAAAAAGAGGGTGACTGGTACATCCTGACCTACAGGGACAACGGTGTGGGGCTGCCGGAGGATATAGATTTGGAGGCTACAGAGACCCTGGGAATCAGACTGATTAAGGCCCTGGTGGACGAACTCGACGGGGAACTGGAGGTGGACAGGGACGGTGGCACAACATTTAAAATCAAGTTCCCTGAATTAAAGGAGTAATGGGAAAAGAACGCATTCTTGTTGTAGAGGACCAGAAGATAGTGGCCGAGGACATAAAGGAGATATTGACCCAGCTGGGTTACGAGGTCGTGGGCATATCTTCCACCGGGGAGGACGCCATCAAGAAGGCGGACAGGACCCGGCCCCATCTGGTCCTCATGGACATCCGGCTTAAAGGGGAGATGGACGGAATCGAGGCGGCCAAGGAGATACGCAACAGGTTCAGGATCCCCGTGGTGTACCTGACGGCCTATTCCGACGAGAAGACCCTCCAGCGGGCCAAGGTCACCGAACCCTTCGGGTACATCATCAAGCCCTTCGAGGACCGGGAGCTCCATTCCATCATCGAGATGGCCCTCTACCGGCACGAGATGGAGGAGGAGGTGGACAGGTACCGGGAGGAGCTGGAGGAGATGGTGAAGGAACGGACCGCGGAGCTGACCGTGGCCATGGAGAACCTACAGAAGGAGGTGAAGGAGCGTGAGGCCGCCGAGGCCGAACTCCGGGAGCTCAAGGACCTCATGGAGAGCGTCCTGGACAGCACCGGGGAGATGATATTCTCGCTGGACAATTCAATGGTCATCACCTCCTGGAACAAGGAGGCGGGGCGAATCCTCGGGTACAGGAAGCCGGAGGTAGTGGGGAAGAACTTCCACGATGTCCCGGGGTTTGCCGAGGCCAGGGAACTGGAGGAAATCCTCAGCAAGCCCATCGACAGGAGGAAGGAGTCCGAGACGGTGGTGAAGACGAAAAAGGGCGACAGGAGGGTGTTCAAGTTCGCGGTTACCCCCCTGATGAACCACGAGGGGGAGGTGGCAGGCTATGTGGTGAGCGGGAGGGACGTGACCCTGCTGAAGCAGGTCTATGAGAGGGTGATGGCAGGGAACAGCTACATCTTCAGGGAAGGGGGGCTTGAGCGGCCGTGCAACGTCCTGAAGAACCTGAAGGACAGGGGGTTCGATATCCTGATTATAACCCGGACCAAACCCGAGATTATCGAGGCGGGGTGGAACCTCGAGGCGTCCTATGTGCGCCTGGCCGCCATGGAGTCAGGGGGAGAGGGCTCCCACAAGGGTCTGGAGGAGATACGGGCGGAGGTGGAGTCCCACCTCAGGGAGCATCCCAGGTCGGCGGTCCTCCTGGACCGCATCGACTACCTGATAACGGTCTTCGATTTCAAGGAGGTCCTCCTACTGATATACCGGCTCAACGACCTCATATCCGCAAGCGAGTCCATATTCCTTGTGAACGTCCCCAGGGAGCTCCTGACCGAGCAGGAGTACTCCCTCTTCCGGCAGGAGTTCCAGGAGTTCCCTGACCTGGAGGAGATGGCCAGGGAAGAGCTGTCCTATGAGGCCTATGAGATACTCAGGTTCGTCGCTTCCCGGGATGTGACCACCCTCAAGGACATCGCGGACAAGTTCTCCATCACCCGCCCGACGGTGAACAAGCGCGTGGATGAGCTAAAGGGGAAGGGGTTCATAACCACCAGGAAGCAGGGGCTCTACACCGTGCTGGTCCT
>JAADFM010000163.1 GCA_013152845.1 Methanobacteriota archaeon
CAGGCGGTGTTATTAGCCACGATAATAATTCATTACAATAAATATTATTCATGATAATCCCATTCAAAGGGGATAGGTGGAAGCCCATGGACCAGAAGACCTTCATCCGACAGTGCCCGGGCCACTGCGTGACCGCGGGCAAGGACTGCAGCCTCCCGGGGGAGGTGGAGTGCGCCAAGCAGAGGAAGATTCGCGAGCTGATTGAAGACACCGAAGCGGTAAAAGCCGGTCTATGGTTCGTGGCGTTCCAGGACTAGCTGCGCCAGGAATTTCCCGGTGTAGCTCTTCTTGACCCCGGCCACCTCCTCCGGGGTCCCCTCAGCCACGATGCGCCCGCCCTCGTCGCCGCCTTCAGGGCCCAGGTCGATGACCCAGTCTGCCTGCTTTATGACATCCAGGTTGTGCTCGATGACCACCACGGTGTTGCCCCGGTCGGTTAAGCGCGCCAGGACGTTCAAAAGCTTGTTGATGTCGTGGAAGTGCAGTCCCGTGGTGGGCTCGTCCAGGAGGTAGAGGGTCCGGCCGGTCCCCTTCTTGGACAGCTCGGTGGAGAGTTTGACCCGCTGGGCTTCTCCTCCCGACAGGGTGGTGGCGGGCTGGCCGAGCTTTATATATCCCAGTCCCACGTCGTAGAGGGTCTGGAGCTTACGCCTGACGGCCGGCACGTTCTTGAAGAAAGCCAGCGCCTCCTCCACCGTCATGTCCAGGACATCGGCGATGGTCTTGCCCTTGTAGGTGACCTCCAGGGTCTCCCGGTTGTACCTCTTGCCCTTGCACTCCTCGCAGGGGACATAGATGTCGGGCAAAAAATGCATCTCGATTTTTATGATGCCCCCGCCCTGGCACGCCTCGCACCTGCCGCCCTTGACGTTGAAGGAGAACCGCCCGGGCCTGTAGCCCCGCTTGCGGGACTCCCTGGTCCTCGAGAAGAGCTCCCGGATGGGGGTGAAGACGTTGGTATAGGTGGCCGGATTCGAGCGCGGGGTGCGCCCGATGGGGGACTGGTCGATGTTGATGACCTTGTCGATGTGCTCCAGGCCCTCGATGCCGTCGTGGTCCCCGGGGCGGGTGCGGGACCTGTAGAAGTGCCTGGCCAACGCCGGGTAGAGGATTTCGGAGACCAGGCTGGACTTGCCCGAGCCCGATACCCCGGTGATGCAGGTGAAGACCCCCAGGGGGATTCTTACATCGATGCCCTTGAGGTTGTTGTGGCGGGCCCCCCTGATGGTCAGGTAGCGGCCGTTGAAGCTGCGCCTCTGTGCCGGCACCGGTATCTGGAGCTCCCCGGAGAGGTACTTCCCGGTGATGGACTCCTCGACCTTTATGATGTCCTCCACCTTGCCTTCGGCAACCACTCGGCCCCCGTGCTCCCCTGCCCCGGGTCCCATGTCGATGATGTGGTCTGCCGAGCGCATGGTCTCCTCGTCGTGCTCGACCACGATGACGGTGTTGCCCAGGTCCCGGAGGGCCTTCAGCGTGTCTATGAGGCGTCGGTTGTCCCGCTGGTGCAACCCGATGGAGGGCTCGTCCAGGATGTAGAGGACCCCGGTGAGACGGGAGCCTATCTGGGTGGCCAGCCGGATGCGCTGGGCCTCGCCCCCGGAGAGGGTGCCCGCGGCACGGTCCAGGGTCAGGTAGTCCAGCCCAACGGCCATCATGAAGCCCAGGCGCTCCTTTATCTCCTTTAGGACGTTCTCGGCAATCATGCGGTCCCTCTTGCTGAGCCTGATGTTCTCGATGAAGCGGTAGAACTCGCCCACCGACATGGCCGAGACCTCGGCGATGGACTTGCGCCCCAACCGTGACGGCCAGGACCTCGGGTTTGAGCCTCCTGCCCTTGCAGGCCGGGCAGGGCAGGACGGTCATGAAGTTCTCCAGGCGCTCCTTGCGGTACTCGGAGCTGGTCTGCTTGTAGGTGCGCTCCATCTTGGGGATGATGCCCTCGAATCCCCAGTAGTCGTGGTCCTCGCCGTAGAGGAGCCTTTCCACCTCCCCCGGGTCCATGTCCTGGATGGGCGTGTGGAGGTCGAAGCCGTGGCGGCTCTCCAGTTTGCGGAGGAAGTAGTATCTCCGGAACCCGATGGTGTGCTGCTCCAGGGGTTCGATGGCCCCCTCCATGATGGTCTTTGTCCTGTCCGGGATGACAAGGTCAGGGTCGAACTCCATGCGGGTCCCCAGACCCTGGCACTCCGGGCAGGCCCCGTGGGGTGAGTTGAAGGAGAAATGCCTCGGCTGGAGCTCCTCGAAGCTTATACCGTCCTCCGGACAGGCCAGGTGCTCGGAGTAGGTGATGCGCTCCCTGCCGGCCTTGACCACGACCACCCCCTCGGCCTTCTGCATGGCGGTCTCCAGGGAGTCGGTGAGGCGGTTCCTTATGCCGTCCTTGAGCACCAGGCGGTCCACCACCACCTCGATGGTGTGCTTGACGTACTTCTCCAGGTCCGGGGGCTCATCCAGGTCGTGGAGCTCCCCGTCCACGTATGCCCGGACGAAGCCCTCCTTCCGGAGCTCCTTGAAGAGGGTTTTATACTCCCCTTTGCGGTCCCTGACCACCGGGGAGAGGACCTCAATCCTTTTACCTTCCCCCAGCGCCATGACCTGCCTGGCTATCTGCTGGACGGTCTGCTTCTGGATTCTGCGGCCGCATTTCGGGCAGTGGGGGATGCCAATCCGGGCGTAGAGGAGGCGCAGGTAGTCGTGTATCTCGGTGACGGTGCCCACGGTGGAGCGGGGGTTGCGGTGGGTGGTCTTCTGGTCGATGGAGATGGCGGGGGAGAGCCCCTCGATGTAGTCGACCTGTGGCTTTTTCATCTGCTCCAGGAACTGGCGGGCATAGGCCGAGAGGGACTCCACGTAGCGGCGCTGGCCCTCGGAGTAGAGGGTGTCGAAGGCCAGGGTGGATTTCCCTGAGCCCGATAGGCCGGTGATGACCACGAGCCTGTCCCTGGGTATCTCCACGTCGATGTCCTGGAGGTTGTGCTCCCTTGCGCCTTTTATGAATATTCTGTCTGCCATTTTCCAAAATCAGCATGGAATGAAAAAGGGGTAACGTGGGAAAAACTGTCACTTACAACAAGAGCATCAAACGTTAAGTAAATACACATATTTTACGTAGGTGATGGGAATGGTCAATATGACACTGAGCATACCAGAGGAACTCCACAGGCTTATGAAGAAACATTCTTACATCAAGTGGAGCGAGGTGGCAAGGCAGGCCATCCGGGAGAGGGCGCGTGACCTGGAACTCCTGGACAAACTCGCGGCAAAAAGCCTTTTGACCATGGAGGACGTGGAAGAGCTCGATGAGATCATAAAGGAAGGGGTAATGAAGAGGCACAAGAAGAGCGTGGCTTCACCGTGAATCTAGTGGTCGATGCTAATATCATAATCGCTGCCATGGTCAGGGATTCCACGGTGAGGAGGACAATACTCACCAGTTCCCACAAATTCATCTGCCCGGACTTCATTCTCGAAGAGACCAGGAAGCATCTGAAACTTATCAGCAGGAAAAATTCCTTGAGCATAAAGGAAAATGAGCAGTTCCTGACTACCCTTTTCAAGTACGTAAAAACCGTCAAGCTTGATGTTTACCGTGATAAACTGCCGGAGGCAGAGGAGACTATGAGGAGGATAGACCTCAAGGATGCTCCCTACTTGGCTCTGGCCCTCGCCCTGGGTGCAGACGGCATCTGGACAGAGGACCGGCACTTCCTAAGACAGGAAAAGGTGAAGGTCTTTAAGACAGAGGAACTTTTGAAGGGGTAACGTGGGAAATCTTGTAGACTGAAAATCGCCACCCCTGCCGGGCCACTACTCCCCCAGGACCGCCTTTATCTCCTTTACGGCCTCCATCATCTCGATGTGGACCAGACCCAGGTTGGCCTCGGGCTCTGTTACCACCACCAGGATGCCCTTGCCGGCATCGGTCATCACGGTATTGGCCCTCTCGGAGATGGTCATGATGTAGTCCATGGCCCCGTGGTTCATCCTCTCGGCCGAGGCCTCGGCGGTGGAATATGGCCACCGACATGGCCCCCACTATCTCGTCGTCCATCCCCTCGCCCAGGGCACTGGCGATGATGAGGCCGTTCCGCTCCACTATCATGGAGCCTTCCACACCGGTGACCCGGTTCAGGTCCAGTAGGATGCGCTCGAGCATGATTCTACCTCTGTCATTCTGCTTTTATTCCCCGGGGCATTAATAAACCCTACGCTTCCAGGAACTCCTTCTTATAGATATTCTTAATCTCCTGGCTGATTTTCAGGCCCTCCATGATACCGGACTGGGCGATTATATCCGGTATGAGGGCCATTATGAACTGGTGGGCCTTCTCCTTTCCGATGGTCTCCCTGGTAGCGCCCAGGCTGTCCAGGTGCCAGGACATCAGGTGCTTCACCATGGCCTCGTTGAAGACTTCCGAGAGCCTGTCCTCCACCTCCTTTATGAACTTCACGGCCGGTACCCTCTCCTTCTCCGACGGCAGCGCCTCCTTTATCTTGACGGACACGTTCTTCTTCTCAGGTGATACGTCCACGTTCCTGACCGAGAGGGACTTCTCCAGCACCCCCTCTGCCACCCGGGCAATCTTTTCCCTGGCCTGGTCCTTGGCCCGATCGTCCATGCTGTTGTAGACCTGGTGGGAGAAGGCGGCCTCGATTAGGAGCTCCGGGTAGTTGGTCTTTATCTCCTCGTCAAAGACGAAGTTCACAAGGCAGGTCACCTCCTTTATCCCCTGGAGCCGGCTCGCCTCCTTGACGATTCCGTCCGAGAGCTCCTTTTTGAATTCCGCCAGGGCCTCCTTGTCCACGTCATAGAACTCGGCCATCAGGCGGTCGACCTCCTCGGCGGAGGGGTCGGAGAGGCGGTAGCTCCTGAGGAGGTCCTTGCGGGATATGCCGAATTTGGCCATGAGCTCCGGGAGTATGCCCCGGTTCCACTCGAGTCTTGTGCCGAAGATTATCTGGCCGAATTCCTGCATCTCCCGCTCGGTGAGTTTCCGGTTGCCCCTCTCCTGGACTCCATGGCCTTCTCAAGGATGAACTCCTGGGGCACCTCCAGGAGGCCGTAGGTATCGGGCTTGGCCTCCCGGGCGGGGACAGGTGCGGGTGCAGTCTCTGGGGCGGGTGGGCTCCGCTTCTTCTCCTTCTCCCTCCTGGCCCGGCGCGAGATGTCGGTTATCTTCGATATCAGCTCTGCCTTCTTCTGCGGCCTTGATGCCACAGCCGGGGGCGCTGCGGCCCTGGCCCGGGGCGGGCGGGGCCTCGGCGGGCGCTTCCCCTTCTTCAGTAGGAGCCTCTCGTCCTCCCTCAGCACCATCTTCAGCTGGATGGGCGTCAGCACGAAGACATCGCTTACGGCCTTCTTTTTCCCTGAAAGGGACGATATCCTGGAGAGGGCCTTCTCCCCGAAGAGGCGTTCCCCGTCCTCTTCGAAATAGGAGGCCACGGGGCGGCCCTCATCGAAGACCACCATGCCGTCGGATATCCTGCCACGTGATACCGCGGTGGAGCGCAGGACACACCTCAGGCCCATCTCCTCGATGGCCCTGACCTTCTCGTCGTAGGGGAGGGTCTCCAGGTCCCTGGCGTCATACCTCTGAAGGCGGGGTAACCTCATATCATCACTAAATAGACGACCTTGGGATATATCCTTTTTCCTATCCCGCCTGCCCGGAGGGGGGTCATTTCACTATCTTTCTGATATCTATCTCGAGGATGTCCTCGGCCCCCTGGTTCTTCAGCTCGGGTATGAGGATATTGACCTCCTTTTTCGGGACCACCGTCTCCAGGGCATAGTATCCGGAGTTCCAGAGCTTCGATACCGTCGGGTTCTTCATGGAAGGCAGTATCTCTATCACCGACTCCAGCCTATCCTCGGGCACGTTCATGCTCAGGAGGACCTTCCCCCTGCCCTCTATGACGCTCAGTAGGAGGGTCTTTATCTCGTCAATGGCCCTGGCCTTTTCCGGGTCCCTCATGGACTCCTTGTTGGCCAGGAGTTTGGTTGTGGATTCCAGGATGGTACCTATTATCTTGAGGCGGTTCCTCCTCAGGGTGGTACCGGTCTCGGTCAGGTCGATGACCACGTCCATGAGGTCCGGGACCTTGGCCTCCGAGGCGCCGTAGGAGAAGTGGATGTCCACAGGGATGTTCAGGTCATCGAAGTACTTCCGGGTCAGGTTCGGGAACTCCGTTGTGATTCTGCTGCCCGGCTTTATGTCCTCGGGCCGCTCTATCTCGGAGTCCTCAGGCACCGCTATCACGAGCTTTACCGTGCCCGCCCCGCTCTTTGCATAGGGCATATCGGCGATGACCTCAACATCGGCACCGCTTTCCTGGACCCAGTCCCACCCGGAGATACCCAGGTCGAAGTAACCCTCCTGGATGTAGCCGGGTATCTCCTGGGGCCTCAGTATCTTGACCTTGGAAATCCTGGGGTCATCTATGGAGGGGGAATAATCCCTGAAGTTCCTCCTGACCTCCAGGCCTGCTTCCTTGAAGAGGAGCATGGTCTGCTCTCCCAGGCTCCCCTTTGGCAGTGCTATCCGCAGCATGACAAACCTGAACTAGTTGATATAATATAAAACTATCCCGGGGCCGGGCCTACTCCCGGTTCTCCCCCAGGGACTCTATCTCCTCCACGTACATCAGGGGGTAGTCCATCTCCTCCCTGTACTCCATCCTGCAGACGCACCTGGTACCCCCGACCCGCACCGTCACCCTCACGTCCAGCATCTTCCCGGTAAGGGAGAGGTAGTCGAATTCGTTCCCTATCCTGTCGAAGAACCTCTCATCGATTTTGACCCTTGCGTCCTCCACGAAGGGCTGGTTCTTCACGGCCTCCTCGATGGCGGCCTCCAGGGACGCCCTGCTCCTCCTGCTGACAGGGGTCCCGATGAACTGGTGGTATATCCCCCCGAGCTTTATCCCACCCTCGAAGACGGCTTCCTCCCTCTCGCTCAGAACCATTCGTACCACGCGGGGATGTCCTGGTTTCCCCTGCCCCTCCAGAACTGGATACCGCCCTCGAAGAGTGTATCAACCGCTCTGTCCCTGTACCAGAGGTAGGTGTAACGGATCTCCAAATTCTTCGTCTATCAGCCAGACAGGCACGGATGTCCTCTCCGTATTCCCCTCCGGGACCTCGAATATGGTGGATGTGGCGGCGATGCTATTTGATTTCAGGCTCGTTGACAGCGTGTTCTTCAGGGTGAACCACTCGTCCCATGCCGGGACCGAGGAAGAGGCCCGGGTGGTAGTGACATCGCCCTTGTACCTGGTCCCGAGGGCGCCCATGTCCTCCTCCGCGGCGTAAACAGCCGGATAGGCGGATGTCAGG
>JAADFM010000164.1 GCA_013152845.1 Methanobacteriota archaeon
ACAGGAGGGCGGACTACGGTTCCTATCCTGTGGATGTGGGCACCCATCTCATAAAGATTCGCTGGCTCCAGGTCGATACCGAGGACTGGAAGGAGAAGACCAGTGTGGTCGAGGTGGGTGCTGGGGAAACTGTTTATATAACCATCACCGCAGAATGATTAGCGATTCCAGGTGAACTAGATGAGAAGCAGCGAAGCCAAGAGAGGCATCCAGAGGGCCCCGCACCGCTCCCTCCTAAAGGCCCTGGGGCTGACTGACGAGGAGATCAGACGGCCTTTTGTGGGCATCGTCAATTCATGGAACGAGTTCATCCCGGGCCACATCCACCTGGACAAACTCGCCCAGGCCGCCAAGGCAGGGGTGAGGACGGCCGGGGGCACGCCCTTCGAGTTCAATACCATAGGCATCTGCGACGGCATCGCCATGGGCCACCGGGGGATGAAGTACTCCCTGCCCTCCAGGGAACTGATAGCGGACTCCATCGAGCTCATGGTCCAGGCCCACCGTCTGGACGCCCTGGTCTTCATCCCGACCTGCGACAAGATCGTGCCCGGGCACCTCATGGCCGCGGCAAGGCTGGACCTGCCCTCCATCTTCATCACCGGCGGTCCCATGCTCCCGGGATTCGTCAACGACAGGGAGGAGGACCTGATATCGGTCTTCGAGGGTGTGGGGGCATGCCGGAGCGGGAAGATTACCCCGGGTGAGCTCAAGACCCTGGAGGACCTCTCCTGCTGCGGCGCCGGCTCCTGTGCGGGCCTTTTCACCGCCAATACCATGGCCTGCCTCACCGAGGCCCTGGGCATGAGCCTGCCGGGGTGCGCCACCGCCCACGCCGTGGATGCAAAAAAGGTGCGGATAGCCAAGGAGTCGGGCGTCCAGGTCATGACCCTCCTGAAGAAGGGCATACGCCCCTCCCGGATTATGACCCGGGCGGCCTTCGAGAACGCCGTCCGCATGGACATGGCCATCGGCGGTTCCACTAACACGGCCCTCCACCTGCCGGCCATTGCCAGGGAGGCCGGGGTGAAACTCGAGCTCAAGACCTTCGACGAGATCAGCCGCACCACGCCCCACCTGGTGAACCTGCGGCCCGGAGGTCCCCACTTCATGCTCGACCTCGAGCGGGCCGGCGGGATTCCTGCGGTCATGGACAGGCTGAAAACCAGGCTCAACCTGGGGGTCATGACCGTTACCGGAAAGACCCTGAGGTCCAACCTGAAGGGGTTCAAGGTCATCAACCCGGAGAAGAACCGAGAGGTGATAAGGTACCTCAAAGACCCCTACCACAAGGAAGGCGGGATTGCGGTCCTCTACGGCTCCCTGGCCCCCAGGGGTGCGGTGGTCAAGCAGAGTGCCGTCCTGCCCGAGATGCAGGTCCACAGGGGGCCTGCGAGGGTCTTCGACGGGGAGGAACAGGCCAACCGGGCCATCCAGAACAGGGAGGTAAAGGAGGGTGACGTCATCATCGTGCGCTTCGAGGGCCCGAAAGGCGGTCCGGGCATGAGGGAGATGCTGGAGGCAACATCGGCCATAGCAGGCATGGGCCTCAAACGATTCGCCCTCATCACCGACGGCCGCTTCTCAGGTGGCACCCGGGGTCCCTGCATCGGCCATGTCTCCCCAGAGGCGGCCGAAGGCGGGCCCATCGCCCTGGTGAGGGACGGGGACGTCATCGAGATTGACATACCAGAAAGAAGGCTCGACGTGGCGGTCCCGGAAGAGGAGATGAAGAAGAGGCGGGCAAAGCTCAGGCGCACGGGGATAAGAAAGGGCTACCTCTCCAAATACCGGGAATCGGTAAGCTCCGCGGACGAGGGTGCCGTGTTACTCCTCTGACTCGGTGGAGACGTCCCCGTATAGGTCGTTGAAATAGCGGTGCTGTTCCTCCTTGTCCCCGGTGTCCCGGGACTCTATTATGGGGATGTCCCTGTGCTCCCTGCGGGTGGTGGTGATGATCTTGTAGGAATCCTTCTTGAACTTGGAGGTTTCATGACCACATCCGCTACACGCGAGGACCGTCTTTTCCCCTACCTTCTTGGGCACCATGAAACTCTTGCACGACGGGCAGAATTCCAAATCTTTTCCCCCTAACGTTACAACGATTTAGTCTCACCAATCATAACATCTTAAAGGTATATGGAGGAAACCCCCCATCAGAGGAGCTGCAAGATGACCGCCCTGCCGTGGTTTACCGGCCGCCGGTCCCCGTAGTCGTCGGTGGACAGTGGCCTTATCACCAGGCGGGCACCCACCCGTCTTGCGAGCTCTTCCAGGGGAGCGAAGAGCTCCGGCGGCGGCCTGATGGAATATATGAGGTCGGCACCCTGGTAGATGGCGATGTCCGGGCTGGTGACGTCGTCCTTTATGACCTCCGGGGAGGAGGGGTTGACGTCGGTGGCCAGCACGGTCCCGGCAAACCTCCTTTTCAGCTCGCGGAAGGCGTCTAGGTCCGGCCCGATGCCCACCTCCACGACCTTTTTCATCCCGGGATGGTTCTCCAGGAGGAAGTCCACAAAATCTTTATAATCTGTCCCCAAGGATTCACCTTCATATGATTCTTATCCGGAATTTTGTTCCCCAGGACCTCACCGCCGTCTATGACATCGAGCTCAAGTCCTTTCCAGACCCCTATGACGCCCTCTTCCTATTAAACCTTTACCAGATGTACCCCCCGAGACCTTCCTGGTGGCCGAGATGGACGGCCTGGTGGTGGGCTATGTCATAGCCAGGACGGTTGTGGACAGGGGGCATGTCATGGCCATTGCCGTGGACCCACCCTTCAGGAAGCGGGGAATCGGCTCTGCCCTCATGGAGAGGACCCTTGCGGTCATGAGTGAGATGAACGCAAGGGCCATCTGGCTCGAGGTGAGGGTCTCCAACACCGGTGCCAGGTCGTTCTACAAGAAGCTGGGCTTTGTGGAGAAGCGCATCATCTCAGGCTACTATTCCGACGGTGAGGATGCCGTGGTCCTGGAAAAGGCCCTGTTCTAACCCATCTCTGCCCTGGCACGCTCTGCAATCTTGCCTATCCTGTCGGCAACGCTCCTTGGGACCACATCGTCGCTGTTCTCGGACAGGACGGTGGCGATGCCGTGGGCGAGGAGGAAGATGGCGTACTTGTGGGCGGACTTGGTCTTGTGGATGTGGTGGGGGCTCACCCCCAGCTCGGCGTACTCTTTGAAATACGAGCTTGATACACCGTTGTCCACCAGGAATTTCATAAGGTATACCAGCAACTGGTGCAGGTGTATCATCTCATCTTTGTACATCAATTACCCCTATTTTTCCTTTGATGGCCGGGAATAAAAACTTTACGAGCTTACTCCCAGGTCCGTTGCCGTGAGCAGGCGCAGGTCCGCAGGCTTCTTGGTGATGTTGCCTATCTTTGCGCCGATGAGGTACTCGACACCCTTCTCGTTGGCAATCTCCACAAGGCGCTGGGTCACCACCCCGTCGAAGATGACTGCCGAGACCTTCTCCTTGGAGTTCTTCAGCGCAACGGCGAGGTCCCTGACCGCCACCTCCTTTATGACGTTGACGTCCTGGTCCAGGATATAGGCCTTCAGGGTCCCGGAGAGGTCGGAGAAGAACTTCTGGAACTTCTCGGTCTTCTCGCCGTTGACCGGCGGGACCGTCTCCTTCTTCTGCGGCTTCTGGACCTTGCCGGCGGCGGCGGAGCGTTTTGCAGCGCTGCGGGCAGGGGCGGCCGGCTTTTTGGCCTTTGCCTTCTCCCCCTTCCTGGTCTTGATGGCCAGGGAGCCCTTCACCTGCTCGGCCGGGATCTTGTTCCTCAATGCCTTGAATATCTCCTTCTTGGTGAGGTCCTCCACCTCCTTGCCGTCCGGGGCACGGGCCACGAAGTCTATCTCGGTGGTCTCCAGCAGCTCCCTGACGATGAGCTCCCCGCCCCGGTCCCCGTCGGTGAAGACCGTGGTCGTCTTCTGCTTGCACAGGTCGATGATGGTCTTGGGTATGCTTGTACCCTCCACTGCGATGGCGTTCTTTATCCCGTACTTCAAAAGGACGAGGACATCGGCCCTGCCCTCCACCACGATGATGGCATCGGAGTTGCCCACGTTGGGGCCTGCGGGCAGTTTGTCAGGCCCGAATTCACGTATCTCCTTGACCCTTACCGCCTTCTTCACCTCGTCGGTTATCTCCAGGCTGTCGGGTGTAATCTCGGCCACCATGGTGGTGAGGATGTCCTTTGCCCGGTCCACGACCATCTTCCTCTTTGAGACCCTCACGTCCTCGATGCCGCCCACCTTGATGGTGGCCTCGCAGGGTCCGACCCTGTCGATGGTCTCCAGCGAGGCGGCCAGGATGGCGGTCTCTACCTTGTCCATGCTGGAGGGGATGTCGATGGTCCCGCTGGCCTTTCCCCCCTTGGTCTCTACGTTGACGTCGATTCTGCCGATTCTCCCGGTCTTCTGGAGTTCCCTGAGATCCAGGTCACTGCCCAGAAGCCCCTCGGTCTGGCCGAATATGGCTCCCACCACGTCGGGTTTTTCAACCACGCCGCTGGCATTAATCTTGGCATGAATAACGTATTTTGTTGTTCCTAAATCGATTTTTCCCATGTGAATTGACCTCCTTTTTTGGGCCACATTCACAAAGTCAGGGAGGTCTTCAAAAATCGAGGTTCACCAGAACTAACCCACGTTCTGTCGGATTATCCTTTTCCCCTATGACCATGAATGACACCTAACTTGTGAATGTGTGATGTTGTGATTGGATTGCTTACTTCTGTTACTACAGATTATCATCGGTTTTAGTATTTGAAATTTACTGTAGGGGTATCCTTGCGCCTGCGGCATCCCTGCGGTACTTCCCGAATTCGGTAAGTTCCGCCACCTCCTCCCCGGTGAAGACCGGTCCCTCCTTGCAGACCCTGGCCCCGGTCCTGTCCATGGCGCAGTGGCCGCATATGCCGAACCCGCACTTCATGTACCTCTCCAGGGAGAGCTGGACCGGCATCTTGGCCCTCCGGGCCAGTTCCAGGACCTTCACCATCATGACCTCCGGGCCGCAGGTGTAGCAGGCGTCGAAGGACTCCTCTGCCAGCAGGTCCTCCATGACATCGGTTGCAAAACCCTTCCGCCCGGCGCTCCCGTCGTCGGTTGCCACAAGGACCCTGGCGCCTGCGCCCTCCATGCGGTCCACGAAGAGGAGCTCCTCCTTTGTGCCCGCTCCGACAATCGCTGTAACATCCGTGCCCTCCTCCTTGGCCCTATCTGCCAGGGCCGCCAGGGGCGGCATCCCCACGCCGCCGCCCACAAGGAGAATCCTCCGCCCCTCCAGTTCGAACCCCCGGCCGAAAGGCCCCCTGAACCCCACCAGGTCCCCAGGCCCGGCCCGGGCGAGGCTTGTGGTGAAAGGGCCGTGGACCAGGAAGGTTATCCCCACATCCTCCCCGGGGTAGGCGATGCTCATGGGTTTTTCGTCAACCCCGGGAAGCCAGAGCATGACGAACTGGCCTGGCTCGGCCTTCACCTCGGCGTCCAGGAAGACGGTCTTTATCCTGGGCGTTTCCCGGACCACCTCCTTGACCCTGGCAACCCTCATCATCCTCTCCTTGCCGCCCGCAGCCTTGAATCCTTGATGATGGTATGTGCCCTCTTGGCCACCTCGTATGGGAGTTCGGTGAACAGGGGATGGGCGTGGACGGTCTCTGCAATCACGTCTGCCCCAAGCCCTGCCCTGACGCAGAAGAGGATGTAGCCTGCAATCTCCCAGCCGAACTCGTCCG
>JAADFM010000165.1 GCA_013152845.1 Methanobacteriota archaeon
GAAAAGACCTCGTAGGAGACATCGAGCATGGGACCTCTTTCGCAGACAAAACTAAAAACCTTTGCCCTAGCAGTGGAAAAGTTATTACTGGTTGAACAGATGTTCTAAAAAGATATATATAACGTCCGGAGTGGTGATGTACAGAAGAATTGAGGCGGAGACGGGAATGAGATTCAATCCATATCAACTGGGTATAGGTATCGGTGCGGTATCCACCTTCCTCATCCTGTTCATGCTCATAACCATAGACCATACCTCAAACATCAAGATCATCGACGTTGGCTTCGACATGGTCCAGGGCTTCATCCTGGTCCTTCTGGCCAGCACCGTCCTCTCCTACTACCACTGGGAGAAGAAGAGGCCGGTCCAGCTGGTGGCCTCGGGACTGTACCTCCTGGCCCTCTACCGCCTCTTTGAGATATACATGGAAATCCACCAGAATTACGACCCCTACATCTGGGGCATCGGTATGTGGCTGGGGGCCGCCGGGGGTGTGACGCTGGTGACCGCCGGACTCAGGGGGATTCTCAGATGATGGAACTGCTCCTGCCCCTGACGGCCTTTGTCTATGCCGCGTTCCTGCTCCTGAGGACAGGATACCAGTTCCTCCTGGAAGAGAAGACGTCCCACCAGCTCATCAGCATGGGCCTCATCCTCTGGGCAGTCCACTACCTTGTGGCCGCCGTCTTCGTGTACTACACCATCTACATCACCTTCTACTGGGTCATCCCGGAATTCCTCGCCCTCGTGGGTGCCCTGCTCCTGGTCCTGGGTTTCGTCAGCGGCATGGACACCGGGTTCTTCCCCACATCCATGCCCTCCATGGTGGCAGCCTGCGGTACCAACTGCGCCCTGTGCGTGGAGTTCAATTCCAAGAGGTGCAGGGGATGCACGGTTATGAATACCCAAGGGCTGGGCGACTGCCCGGTCTTCCACTGCGTGAAGGAGAAGGGGTTCGAATCATGCCTCGACTGCAACGAACGGACGGTATGCGAAAAATACGCGGCCATCCTCCTCTCATGCCCCTTGAACGAGAGCTTCAAACCAGTGCCCAGGGCCAGCGCCATATCTGGGTTCATGGGCAGCTCCGCCCTCATCAGATACACACCGAAAGAGAAGCTCGAAACCGGGGTAATCGAGATCATCCTCAGGTACATCAACGAGGACAAGAACGTGGTCCTGGCCTCCACCAACCCGAGGACCACCTTCTACCTGAAGAAACTGAAAAAACTTATGGATGTGGGGGGCATAAAGATAGTCAATATGGTAAGAGAGGGAAAAGAAGAGGCAGGAAACGAAGACGTCCTGGATATACCCCTGGCCAACCTGAACAGGCTCCTGGCCTTCCTCTACGGGGTGCCGAGGGGTACCGTGTTCATCTTCGAGCCCCTAAGCCAGCTCATCCTGAACTCAGGTAAACAGCGGGCCTTTGAGTATATCGTAACAGTCTCCGACGCCCTCTCACGCAGGGGCATAGACTTCATCGCCTTCATGAACCGGGAGGCCCACAAGTACTCCGTGGAGGCCGCCTTTGAAGGCCTATTCATCAACCTGGCCGAGATATCAGAGGACAAAATCAGGAACACCAAGGGGAGGGAAGGGGAGTTCATACACATCAGAGGGGCCCAGGAAGAGCTCATAGAAAACGTGGCCCAGCGCCTGGCATCGGGACAGAGACGGCAGGGTGCGGGGGCTCCGAAGGGTGTGGCAGAGCGGGTCGAGGAATTCTTCGGAGGTGAGACGTAGTTGAGGAAATCCGTTGCCGCCCTGGGAGTTGGTTTTACCCTGTGGGTGGGCGTGGTTGTCGGGCTCCATTCGCCCCCCCAGGCGAGGGTCCCTGACATCGCTATGGACATGGCCTTCTCCTATGTCCTCCTCATCCTTTTGGCAGTCCTGAGCACCACCTACGAGAAGACCAAGAGCAGGAACGTCCTCTTCGTGATGGCCGGTCTCTCCCTACTCATCGTCAACAGGGGGTTCCAGATATACCTCGAGGCAGCCAACATCTTCGCCTGGTCCTGGTGGCTTGCCGAGGAGGCAAGCACGTGGCTTCCGGGGGTGCTCCTCATCTGCAGGGGGATATGGGGGGTGGCCAGATGAACCTGGAGATGCTTTTCACCCTCTTCTACGGCACTGCCATAGGGGCCCTCCTCCTGACATCCTTCAAGACCACCAGGTACCGGGAGGACATGTACAAAATCGCAGGCGCGGGGCTTCTGGTCTGGGGCCTGGCCTACATCGTGAAATACATCTTCGTGCTCAAATCCATCTACGGGAAGCCCGAATGGGCCCTGGCGGAGCTGATAGAAATCCTGGGCATACTGTTCATGACCCTGGGCATCACCTACGGGAAGAAGCGGGCCTAGCGGTACATCGCCCCCGGGGACTCGTCGTGCACCGACATGGATTCGGCCTGCTCCCTCATGTCCTTCAGGAAGGCCTCAATCTCTTCCGCCTCCTTGTAGAGTGGGCCCACGTCCACGTCCAGGCCGGGGTGAGTTATTATCTCGATGATCTTGGCCGCCGCCCTGGCATCGGGTATGCTGCTACGGGCCTGGGCCACCAGGGCTATGACGTCATAGCCGGCCCGCTTGCCCTCGTTGAGGGCCACCGCCGATATCCCGGACATCATGCCGTGGATGAAGGGCCGGACGTCCAGCTTCTCCATATCCGCCCTGGCCCTGTCGGTGCTGCCGATTCCAAATATCTCCAGGCCGTCGGAATCATCCTCCACCATCACCACCTCGGGGGCGATGATGCGCCGGCAGCCATGGTCCCTGGCCCATTTCAGCATGGTGTTCGCGATGGGCCTGGCCATCCCGGTGGTCGGGGTGAACTCCGAGAGGAAGACCACCACCTTGGATGCCTCGTCGGCGTATATCCTGGCCGGAAACTTTGGTTTTGAGGCGTATATCATGGAGATGGGCGGGAAGCTTTCGGAGTCCAGGGCCCCTATCTGGTCCAGGTTCAAACTGCCGATGAGGTAGTTGGCCACGATGGTGCTCACAAGGCCCCGGGTGGGGAAGCCGTTGATAATAATACTTGCCCCCTCCAGCTCCATGTCCTTGTACCTGTGGACCACGATCTCCTCCATGGAAACTAATTTTTATCAGGTGGATTATATATCTTCCTGTATGAAGGCCGTCCTCCTGGGAACCGGGTTCGCCGTGCCCTCAAGAGAGAGGGTCCAGGCCGGCATCCTGGTGGATACCGGCGGGGGCCTCATGCTCCTGGACTGCGGCGCGGGGGTCCTCCACAGGATTCCGCGGTCCGGATACGATTTCAAGGGCATCACCCACATCTTCCTGAGCCACCTTCACCTGGACCACAATGCGGACCTTTTCCCTCTCCTGAAGGCCATGGCACTCTCCGGGGTGGAGGGGGTGGCCGTGGCCGGGCCGC
>JAADFM010000166.1 GCA_013152845.1 Methanobacteriota archaeon
ACCTTGCCGTCTGGCCCGAGCATGGCGTCGCAGAACTTGATGCCCACGTCCACCGGGCCGGTGGTCTTCTTGGTCTTCAGATTGACCTCATAGACCTGCCCACCCAGGGTGCCCACAACAAGGGTCTCACCATCGGACAGGAGGGTCACACCATGGGTTCCGCCCTGCTTCTCGGGCATGCCCTCGCCGGTCATCTCGCCGATGTCCATACCCGCAAGCTTACCGGCAGTCTCACTGCCGCCCTTGAGGCCCTTAGGCTTCACTCTCTTGGGCATGTAGTTGGCCGGGTCCTTTGTGAACTCCGTAAGGTCAATCACGGCCGCATGGCCACCTTCACCCGCTATATAGGCAGTACCGATGAGGTACTGGGGTGCCGGCGCCTCAGTGGTTGCTGGCGGAGCTGCTGTCTCAGCAGGGGGTGCGGCTTCCTTTTTTGCACACCCGGCTACGAACATTCCCATCAAGAGAATGCTCAGCATCAATAATACATCTTTTCTCACACATTCACCTCCTTATTGGGATTTAAAATCGAGCTGTTGCGCCCGATCTTAATAACCCCCGGTGGGGACTTATCATATATAAAGGGTATGAAAATATTAATACTCTGGCTTGCAAATTATAATTTGCAAGTTTGAAAAGAAAAATTATCTTATGATTATTTTGGGTGGAGCTACATAGATTTCCTGCTCGTAGACCGTCACCCACTCCTCTCTGGGGTAGAAAAAGACCTCCACCACGAGAGTGTGGTCTATCTTTGAGTCCATGGTCCTCATGGTGAACTCGAAGCTCTTGGTGATTTCAGGGTTTGTATAGAGGTTGTCAAGGAAGACATATACGCCGTCCCCTGCCTCCTCCACCTCTATTCCCTTGCCCTTGATATTGCCTATGACGAATCCATCGCCGGGGACGACCTTCAATCTGAAGGTAAGGTTTTTCACGGTGACGTCCCCCATGTTCCTGACATCTATCCTGCCCACCTTGCTCTCATTGGCTGCCAGTACCTCGGGTATCCCATAGACCCCCACCTCGAATTCAGGAAGGAACAGGGGCTTGGCCTCCCTTGTGACATTAAGGGGCTCCTTGTTCTCCACGTCCCCGCTCCCTGGGAGGGACTGCGAGATGAGAAAACCCCCCACGAACCCGATGACCAGGAAAATCGCTCCTGCCAGGACCAGCTGCTCCCTGTCAGTCTCCCTCTCCACCGGGACCTCCAGGCGCTCGGCACTCTCCAGGAAGACCAGGGCCTTCTTCCCCTGCTCGGAGAGGACGTACTTCTTGTGCTTGTCCTGCTGGAGGAGGGGCCTCACCTTCTCCAGGTGGAACCTCAGCTTGCCGCTTTCGATACCCAGGCCCTCCATGAGTTCGGTGTACATCATGGGGCGCCTGCTTACGAGGCGGATTATCTCCTTCCTGTAGGGATGGCTGAGCATCTGGAAGATGTCGCCGTTTTCGGGTTCCTCGCTCATTTCATCCAGTAGGATGTCCCCAAACAAATAAGAAACTTTCTATTCATGCTCCCCCTCGAAGACCTTCCCCACAAGGTGATTTGGCCCTGCAAAAGCGGTAATCCGTGGCCATTGCGGTCATGGATGGTATACAGGGCAGCATGTTTTTGTTTGAAGATGTTAGGCGGGATGCCCTATACCATGGTGGACGTCCCATCCATTGCCGTTGCCTTCGCCGGGGGGGTCCTCTCCGTAACCTCCCCCTGTGTGCTGCCCCTGGTACCTGTAATCATGGCGGGCTCGGTGGGCCACCGGCTGCGGCCTTTGGCCATCGTACTTGGGATGTCCCTCTCCTTCAGCATCATGGGCGGGGCGGTCTCGGCAGTCGGTGTCATCTCCCCCCTCCAGGGCCAGCTCCTCCGCGAGCTGGCCATCGCCCTCATCATCGTCTTCGGCCTCTTCCTTGCATCTGACAGGCTCAACACATACTTCGTCATGAAAAGCAGCCTGGCGGTGGGCCGCCTCAGGGGCCTGGCCAAGCGGAGGGCAGGAGGGCGGGAGGGACAGGACAGGGGAGGGCTGCTCGGCCCCTTCATACTGGGCATGTCCCTTGGGGTGGTCTGGATACCCTGCGTCGGACCGGTCCTGGGGGCCATCCTCATGTACGTGGCCATGGGCGGGAACATCCTCCAGGGAATCCTCCTCCTCTTTGTCTACTCCATGGGGCTGGGCCTGCCCATGCTGGCGGTGGCCTATGCAGGAAAATACGCCTCTGCCAGGCTCGGGGCCGTCTCCGAGAAGAGCCATGCCATTAAGAAGGCGGCCGGGGTGGTCCTGGTCCTGGCCGGGCTGGCCATGCTCATGGGCCTGGACCGCACCATCCAGATACTGCTGGCACCCTACCTGCCGACCATAGAATATATAAGCCAGTGATTTTTTACTCATTAATGATATGCGCCTCCTGAGTCTCCTCATTTGTATCCTCCTGGCCCTGCCTCCGGTCGCGGCCGCGGGGTCCAGCTGCACCTTCTGCCACTCCAACCGGACACTCATGGATGAGCTGGGCTTCCCCGGGTTCTACTTCACCGACGAAGAGGTCTGGAACCAGTCGAAGATGCTCAGGACCGGGGTGGGAGGCCCGACATGCCAGGACTGCCACCTCGGCGACCCCGGGAACTGCACGGCCGGGGGGGCCCACCTGGGGATGCCGCGGCCCATCGCGGTTTCCCTGGAAGGCTTCGGTCCGGCAGACAGGTACGAGCACCTCCCCAACCTGACCCCGCAGAAGGGGCGCTACCCCCTCAACATGCTGCCAGGAGACTTCAGCCTCAAGACCGTCCTCTACCACGAGCGCAACCCCACAAATTACGCCCCCAACAGCACCCTCATCGAGGCCACCTGCGGCAAGTGCCACAGGGAGCAGGTGGAAGACTTCCTAAAAAGCCCCATGGGAAACGCCACCGCCCAGTCCTCATATCCGAGCTTCACGGACCCGCCGGGTCCCCACAACTGCGGCTACTGGCGGGTGAACACCGAGAAGATCAGGGCGGAACTCGCCGTGAATTATTCCGACAAGCAGGCCCAGGTTGTTGACCGGGTCTGCCAGCAGTGCCACACCGGCTGCCTGGACTGCCACTACCAGCCCTTCCTGGACAAGGGGCGCCACTACTTCTCCAGGACGGTTCCCACCGAATCCTGCGAGAGCGGCGGCGGCAGGGGCATCTGCCACGCAGGGGCCGAGGACTTCCGCCGGGGGGCGGGGTACAACCGGGACCTGACCTCCCTGCCGGAGCTGCCCCGGGACGCCCATGCCGCGGCGAACATGACCTGCACCGACTGCCACCAAAGGGACGGCCACCTCTTCAGGAGGGAGGTCAAAAACTGCGGCCAGTGCCACCGGGAGGCCGTGGAAGGGATGGAGGAGAGCGTCCACCGCAACCTCTCCTGCGAGGCCTGCCACATCCAGACCCTCGGGGGCTACCAGATGACCATCTGGGGGCCGGGGGAGTACTACGGGGTGGTCTCCCCCCTGGTGAAGAACAACTACTACGGCGTCCTCTCGGAGCCCATCCTCATCAGGGACCAGGACGGGATATGGATACCAGTCAAGGCCCTGCCCCAGGCCGTCCTCAATATCAGGGGTGAGATGTCCCCCACCGGGATAATGTTCCGCAACCTCCCGGGGGTCCACAACAGGTCCAGGGACGCTTATGCCGTGGTCGGGACCTTCAAGGACCTGCCCAAAAACAACAACGCCGTGCTGTGGGTCCACATGGACAAGGCGTCCCATGCCCTGGGCCCCGCCCGCAGCTGCCCGGACTGCCACACAACCGGCATCCAGCAGGCGGCCTCCTCCTGGATAGCCTACGGGGAGCACGTCTATCCCCCCCTCAACAGGTCCTTCACCGGGAGGTACCGGGTGGTGGGCAACGCCACCGGGCTCTACATCACCGACATCCAGACCACCTCCCCAATCTCCATCAAGGACCTGGGCCATGCCTCTGACTTCCTGCCCTGGGCCTTCGGGTTCAGCTGGACGGTCCGGGGCGATTTCTCTCTTCCCGCAAAAGACGAAGACGCATGCAGGGCGGACCGGAACTGCACCTCATGCCACGGCCCGGGCCACGCCACCGTAAACCCCGCCTACCTCAGGCAGCGCCCGGCCCTGGAACGGATATTCCTGGGTGCCCTCCTGGCCCTGCTGGTGGCCCTGTACTTCCTCCTCGGAGGCCGGGAGAGATGAGGGTCTCGAGGAGGGCGGTTCTCGGGGCCGTGGCAAGACTCCTTGCAGGTGTGGGGCTGCTGGGCCTCGCCCTCTCCGGCTATTCCCTGAAGGCAGGGGCACCCGGAAGGGTCAGCAGCTCCGGGACCTCCGGGGAGGTCATGGTCATAAAACTCGATGACCTCCCGGACCCCGGGACGGTGAAGTTCACCGCAGGTGGGGTCCCGGGAATCCTCGTGAGGTTCAACGGGCAGCTGAAGGCCTTCACCGCCACCTGTACCCACATGGGCTGCCCGGTCAGCGGCAAGAAGCTGGCCACCGAGGGGCTGCTGGTCTGCCCGTGCCACGGCTCCACCTACGACCCCCTCACAGGGAAACGCCTCTCGGGCCCGGCCCCCAGGCCCCTCCGTGAGATGGCCGTCCAGGTCCGGGAAGGTAACATCTACGCCAGTGCGGTATAGGAGGTCTTTTGAGGAATGGCGCTTTTCAGCTGGGAACCCGGGAGGTTGAAAAACCCCCTCTACTGGCTCAGTGCCGTCTCCGCCACCTGCCTCATCGTCCTCACCCTGACCGGGGCCGTCCTGGCCCTCTGGTACGAGCCCGCCCCTGAGCGGGCCTACGGGAGCATGGTCTACATCCAGAGGTACGTCCACTTCGGGGACCTCCTCCTGGCCCTCCACCACTGGGCCACCCACCTCCTCCTGGTCTCCATCATCCTGCACCTCCTCAGGGTCTTCTACATGGGCACCTACAGGGGGAGGATGGGGACCGCCTGGGTTACCAGCGCACTCTTCCTGGTGGTGGCCGTCCTCTTCGTGTTCTCGGGCTACCTCCTGCGGTGGGACGAGCTGGGCTACTGGTCCGTGCGGGTGACGGCCTCCATCGTGGGCTACACGCCCCTTGTGGGCCGGGGGCTTGAGAACTTCATCCTGGGCGGGGGTGATATCACCTCCAGGACCCTGGCCAGGTTCTACCTGTGGCACATCGGCATCCTGCCCCTGGCCGCCCTCCTCCTCCTGGGCTACCACTACTACCTGATAAACAAGAGGAAGATATACTGGGCCGAGGTGGGGGTGGGGTTCATCGTCCTGGGGTTCCTGGTGATGTACTCGGTCCTGCAACCCTTCGCCCTGGGGCCCGAACCCTCGCCGGAACTCCAGACCACCCTGAAGCCCATCTGGCTCTTCCTCTGGCTATACTCGATAGAACGCTCCCTGCCGCCGGGGCTGAACTTTTTGAACATCCTCATCCTCCTGGCCCTGCTAGCGTTTGTTACCTTCCTCCCCTACCTGGACAGGGGCGATGACCCGAGATGGAGGCTGAGGGTCGCCGTCCCCCTCCTTGCGGTACTGCTCCTGCTCTCCCTTGTCGGCTACCTCTGGGATGCACCGCTGAAATAGGCGGGGATAAGTGGGGGTCAGAAAATGCAAGGGGTGAACTCACATCAACCTGACGCACTTATCCCCACCCCCCATTTTCCTGGGGTGCAATATTAAGTTTTCCCTTGAAAAATAGGAAAGAATCCTGGCAGGGTCTACCACCAGGATATCGCTTTCTCGCTTTCGAAGATGGCCTCCAGGAGGCCAGGGTAGTCAGGGTCCCCTTCGTAGAGCCTTACCACCTTGACCTCGTGCTCTGCCTTGTGGGCCTCAATTATCCTCTCCACGGCAGGACAGGGTTCGGACCGCAATATCTCCAGTATCTTCATCTCCACCACCTAGAAGGGCACGATGAAGTCTGCCTCCAGGAGCCTCTGGGGCAGGTCCTCATCCGAGATGTACTCTATGTAGTCCGCGGCGTTCTCCTCGTTGTTGGAATACACCCTGCCACCGGCGTCCACTATCCATTCCAGGTTCTCGTCGATGTAAGGGTTCCTCTGCAGCACCACATCCAGCACGAAAACATGGACCTCGTGGCCGGCCAGGAGCATCCCGAGACTTGAGCGGGAGAACTCGCTCTGGCGGAACCGGCCCTCGTCCCTGAGCAGAAAGGCGATCTTGCGCTCCATCTAGAACACCACGTACCTGTCCACCTGGGATGCCATCCGGGCGTTCCAGTCCTGGTTGGAGTGCTTCACGCCCTCGAGCTCGGGTTTGAAGGTCTTGTCCAGGTCGAATCCCTTGTAGGTCTTGTCGCACATGGCCACTTCTGCCCCTGCATCCAGGAGTTCCTGGAATTCCGGGTCCTGGGTCAGGAACACGGAATCTGCCGTGAAAAATATCCTGACCCCGATACCCTTGTCCCGGGCCGCCTTGGTGAGGCCCACCACGTGGTTCAGATGCCTATCGGTTGAAACCAGGATACCCAGTTCCATCCTATCCCTCCAGGTACTTCCTGAAGGTGCGCCCGGCAGCCCAGGTCATCACCCCGGCCCACAGGAGCATGAACAGCACCATCACCACCACTGCCGGGATGTAGCCTCCCAGCATCTTGGGCAGATAGACGCTGTAGATGTTGCCGGTCCCGTAGGGGTTGATGACGGTGTTGAAGAGCTCGGAGTTCCTCAAGGGGAACAGCCAGGCCGTGCTGGTGATGAGGACCAGAAGGGCTATCCATATCTTGACCTGGCCCTCGGCCGTCCTCCACAGGCTGTCGCTGACACAGGCGCCGTTGATGGCCATTCCGATCCCGAAGAAGATGCCGCCCAGGATTATCCCGAATCCCGCCGGGCTCACGCCGAATATCTCGCCATAGGCGATGTTGGGGTTCACCGTGGCGATGAGCTTGAAGGGCAGGAACCCTATTATCAGCAGGATGTAGAGCAGGGTCATGGCCCTGGTCATCTCCGCAAACCCGCTGAGGAAGGGCTCCCTGTAGGCATGGGCAAAACACATCCCTCCACGCTCCATCGCCACACCGGTGAGCATGCATGCGAAGATCAGGACTGCCGCATGGGGGAATCCCATGGACGCCAAGTTCCACAGACCGAATCCGACCAGCCCCAGGACGATGAGTGCCACATAGGGCTGATACCTCAGTCCCCAGTGCTCGCCACCGTCGAGGTTCTCGGGGTTCTTAGGCCAGATGGTCCTGGTCTTTTCGAAATGGCACAGAGGCCTGTACTTGGCCCCGTCAAAGGGCGCCTGCTGCTCGAACCGCTTCTGTTCAAGATATCTCAACAAGACTGCCCCGAAATAGGAGCCGATGACCATGCCGACCACCATCAGCATCCCCTGGAAGGACAGGGTCCCGATGTTGGTGGTGCTGACGATGGGGCAGCCGTACATGAAGACCGCACCTATCCCCATCAGCAGTCCGCCGGCCACCGCGAAGATGTACTCTATCCTGTCCCTGGGCACCTTCACGGCGAACTCCTTGGAGAGCAGGGCTGCCACCAGGCCTCCCAGGAGGATACCCAGCATGGTATTCACGGTGGGCTCCAGGAGGGGGTTGGGCCACATCCTGAAGAAGTTCGTCTCACCGGTGAACCAGTGGTACCCCTCAAAACCAGGGAAGCTGGGGACACCCATGAAATCATCTATAATCCCGCCGAGTTCCCGCAGGCCCACGAAGGTGCCGATAGGCCTCGCCATGTCGTAGGGGTTGCCGCCAGTGGCAATATCCGAGAGGGCCCAGATGCCTATCCCATAGGCCAGTATGTTCGAGACCGCCATGAAGATGGCGGCTATCCAGTAGGGCCATTTGTCCACCATGTAGGTCCTCCACCAGCCCCTGAGGTAGGCCTTAAGACCCACGTCCATCTCAAATCCAGTATTCGTCATTTCAGCAACCTCCTGCACCGGGGGGCAGTCCGATAAAGGGTATCACCCCTTGGCCGATGAGATTCCCCGAGTCATCCTTGACGACGATGACAAGCTTCTTGGAACCGACCGGACCGCCCGGCTTCAGGTTGAAGACGGCACCGCCCTTGATGGACCCGTCCTCTATCTTTATGTCCTTCAAGGAGATTCCCATCCCCTCTATCTCGGGGTCTTGGATTTCCACGGTGACTTCCCCGGAATAATCAGGGGGCAGTCCGCTGAACTCAAAGGGACAGGTCACACTCCGGCCCTGGGCAACCTGGGCCACGGTTATGCCTTCCCTCACCGGGGTCCAGCTGAAGGTCAGCTCCTGGGATATGGCACCCCCGGACTCACCCGGTGTTTCACCGGCCACGCCGGTTTCCCCGGTTGGGCTACCCGTCGTCTGTGTCCCCCCAGCCTTTGGTAGTTCAACCTGCTGCGGTTGGACCGCCTGGCCCAGCTCCACCAGGGGCTGGTTCAGGGGTGGCACGGTAAAGACGACAAAGCTTATCAGGGCCATCAACACCGCAACTTCCGGTCTGGGAAAAGACCATCCGCCTTCGCCTGACATCAGCTTCACCTTTTAATCCAGAAGTAGTAGTTTCCCTCCCGCTGTTCCATCTTAGCCAGTTCACAGCCCATCCTCTCACAGAGGTCCCGGATGTTGCCCTTGGCACTGCTGTCCGATGCCTTTATGAGCAGCACCTGCCCCTTTTTGAGGTTCTTCAGGGCGCTCATGGTCCTGAGCATGGGCTGCGGGCAGACTAGGCCCACGCAATCCACTTCTATGTCGACCTTGATTCCTTCTTCGTCTGACATCCTTTTCATCCTCCTTGAAAGTTCTAGAAGGGTAGGGGGTCGGAGGTGAGAGAACCCCCTAACTCCTCCTAGCCACGGCCACAACTATGGCCAAGATAGCCAGGACGTAGGCACCGAAGACCTGGCCCCGGCCTGCCTTTTCTGCGGCAACCGTATTGGCTGCCTCCAGGGCATTCTGGGCGGCCGACAGGGATTCCTCAATCTGAGGAGATATCTCCTGTGTAGCGGCCTGGATTGCCTCTCCTTTGGTTTCCTCTGCAACCTTTTTGGCTTCCTCAACGCCGGCCTTGGCTTCGTCAACGCCTGCCTTAGCCTCCTCGACGCCGACCAGGGCCTGGGTGGCAAGGGACTGGACGTCCTTTATCTTCTTGACCTCCTTGTTCAGGGCAGCAAAGTTATACCACTGCTCGTTCTCGATGGGCGTGTCCTGCCTGCTGCCCCAGACCCTCCAGGAATCGTCGTAGATCTTGATCCTGTCGGCATCATATCCCAGAAGCCTCAGGACAAAATAGGTGTAACTGGTCCTGGTCGCAGTCTGGCAGTGGAGTACGAGGTCCTTGTCCTTGGGCACATCGGCATAGTTTTTAAGGAGGTCGTCGACCGGTAACAGCTGCCAGGTCGTTCTATTGTAAAGAGTATGCTTTGTGTCGATGTTGTGCGCCCCTGGTATATGGCCGCACCTTATTGCCTTGCAGTCCTTGCCGCTGTATTCCTTCGGGGTCCTGACATCGATGACATAGACACTCGGGCTATTGTAGTTCTTGATGAGCCAGTCGGTACTTACTATTCTGTCGCTGTGGGTATTCAGGTTGAAGGTCGTCGGCGGGCGGGTCTCGACACCTGTTTTGACCTCGTTTCCTTCCCTGACCCATTCATCGATACCGCCTGGATAGAACTTCACGTTCTTTGCCCCTAGGTATTCGAGAATCCAGTAGGCTACCGTGAAATGGTAGGGCTTCTTCTCCAGGGCACCATAGACAATGATCTCATTGGTATCGCTTATCCCGGCATCACCCAGCAGTGCCGCATCCTCGGCAGTAACGGTATAGACCCTGGCCGTGCTGTCCCTCAGGACCTTCCAGGCCTTCCCACCCAGATTTACAGCCCCGGGAATGTGACCTTCCTCATAGTCCGCGGCATCCCTTACATCCAAAAGCACGGTATTCGGGTCATTTAGCTTGGACTTCACGTAATCTGTCGTGGCAAGAACACTCGGGTTCGGGTATTCCGCCGCCTGCACGGTGGGAGCGAGGGCCAAAACCAAAATCACTGCCACCAGCAGTGGTCCTCCCTTCCCCCAACTAGCCGTTTTTCCTTTTTCCATGATTATTCACCCCTTGCATTTTCATTACAGGGTTAATATTATTCAAAAGTATATATATTTTTCGAAAGCGATTTCGAATTTTCCGAATAGTTGCGGAAAATAATATCACTCTTTCGCTTTGAGCGAAATCTACCTGCCCAAGACCCGGTAGAGGCCCAGGTACACCATGGAGAGGAGGGCCACCAGGTACCAGGGCGAGATGCCGAGGGTCTGGGGGAGGGTCACATTACCCAGGGATGTGGGGTTTATCAGGTTGTCCAAAAAGAACCCGTAGACCTCTGCGAAGGTTCCAATCCCGATGAGCATGCCGGAGAGGGCTATCACGGCATTGGTGTTCCCCTCGCCTATCCTGAAGAGGGTCCCGGAGGCGCACCCCCCAGCAAGGACCATCCCGACCCCGAATATCAGTCCCCCGAGGACGTTGTGGAGGCCCGCCTCCTTGACATAGGGGAAGTTCCCGGGGGGTATGACCCCGGTCGCACCTCCCAGATAGAAGAGGACCATGGTGGAAAAGAGGAGGAAAAGGAAACCCCGGGTGAGGTAAAAATACCTGTTCACAAAGATGCTCCTGAAGGCGCATGTGAGGCAGAACTGGCCCCGCTGGAGGACCAAACCCACAAGGACCCCGAAGACGAGGCCCGCAAGCTCTTCCATCATAATACCCTCAGCAGAACCTTTGTCCCGATATATGAGCCCACAAATATCGAGATAAAGGCCAGAAAGCTCGACAGGGCCAGCATGGGGACCCCCGAGATTATATGCCCTATGTTACACCCAAAGGCGAGTCTTGCGCCGAATCCCATCAGCAGTCCTCCCACGAATACCTGGAGGTACCGCTCCTTTTTCCGCGGGACCCTTATCTTGAAGTCCCTGCTCAACACCGCCCCTATGAAGGCCCCGAGGACGATACCCAAATCCAGGAACACCCTCCAGTCGAGGGAGGGGGGATACCTCTGGAAATACAGGTTTCCCTGGACGTGCCCCGGAAAGAACAGGTTTTCAAGATAGGCGGTAAAATGGGCCTCCCCGGTGGTAATGCTCCAGGGTTTTCCCAGGGAGGCGTATATGAAAAGGTTCAGACAGGCCAAAAGGACAGCGGACTGCCATGGAAGTAGGTACCTCATATCCGCTCACACATGGATGATGATTTCGAAGTCTGGGCCGTTCTCGTGCATCTCATATTTTTTCTTCTGGGCCTCCATCTCGAAGGGTATGGATTTTTTTGCCGGGGGGTGGTCGGCCAGGACCTTCAGGGTGTCGCCTTTCTTCATGGTCTTGAGCTTCCTCACCGTCTCCACCAGGGGCACAGGGCATATCTCGCCTCTAACATCCAGGGTCTCCACCTATTCCACCTTCCCGATGGCCACCTTGTTGCTCCTTCCGTTTTCGAGGATGGTATGGCTTGTCACCGTCATTTCGGTTTTAAATATCTCCCTCAGTATCCCTGCCAGCATCCCGGCCTCAAAATGATAGAATATGGGTCCGGATTTGACCGTCAGCCCGGAGGGGGCGTCTGCGATGATGGCCTCCATGGAGGGCTCTTCAAAATCGATGTCCAGGATTTCGATGCTGCCAAACCCGGTATTTCTGAGGATGATGGAGCACAGCTCATGGACCAGGGTCTTCTTCCCGACGTCATTGAGTTCAGGAAAATTCTCCAGCACGAGCTGGGAATACCTTATCCCCATATCCTTTCCTATCTCCCTCAGCAGCAGGTCCGAACCGTCACCTATCAGCTTGAACAGTGTAATTCTCAGGGTGCTCAATGCCTCACTGAACAGCACCGTGCACCTCTCTCCCATCATCAGGGGATTTCCCTCTTCGTCGTCGAGCCATATATACGGGATATTTTTCTTAATGGGACCGACCTCCATTTCATACGTTATATTGGCTTACCAGCTCCCGGCCATTTTCCACAAGGTACTCATAGAAATTCTTGATTTCCGGATTTTTAATCCCTCTCTTATCGCAGATGACATAGATGGGCCTTCTCTCGGAGAAATCCTCTATCTCCCTTATCCTGAGAAGCCCGCCCTTCTCGTATTTTTCCGCAAGGATATAGGAGGTAATGGCGGTACCGAGGCCTGCCGAAACCCCGTATATCTGGGAGAAGACATCGTCCACAGAGCACTCTATGGCCAGGTCGGTATCGCATTTTTCCCTGGAGATGGCATCCTCCAGCTGGTCTGTTAGGCCGTAGGAATGGGAGAGGGTGACCATGGGGTATTCCAGGACATCCCTTATGTATATCTTGTCCTTCGATTCCAGCTCATGGCCGGGCGGCAGCAGAAGTACCTGCCTGTCCATTCCAATCTCCTCAAAGACGTATTTCTCGCTGTCGGGGGTCGAGGAGATGTATCCCGCCAGTATCAGATTCACGTCGTTTCTGTTCAGGAGGTCAAAGCACCTCCTCTCCCCGCCGAGCAGGGTTGTTATGACGACACCGGGGTTCTTCTCCTTATATCCCATCTGGAGCTGGGCAATCAGGGGGACCCCCACGCACCCGATGGCGACCTTGATCTCCTTTGTCGTTATGCTCCTTATGAACTTCCTGGTCCTTTCGATGTGCTCTTCAAGCTCCTCTATGGCCTCATAGGCGATCTTGCCCTCCGCTGACAGCTCCACCCCCTTGGCCTTTCTGTCCAGCAATATCGAAAAACTTCTCCACCGAGGATATCTGACTGCTGATGGTACTCACGGACACATCCAGGGTCCTGGCCGCTTTGAGCAGGCTGCCCTCCTTCACCACGGTCTTGAGGGTGGCCAGATAGTCGATTCTCATCTCTCTAATACTAAGCACCCTCTTGACATTTAAGTTTTTCGAAAGACGTTTCAAAAAAGTAGAAACCAATCGGCGGAAGGAATATGAGTGATGACCCGGTTTTTATTAACCGAAATGGATATCGCCGTGGTCCCCCTGGGGGGGGTCGGGAAAAATGAGATAGAGGGAATAGCCCGTTTCTTGGAGGGAAAGTTGGGCAGGAAGGTCGGAATTAGAGAAGGAATCCTCCCAAGTGGGAGGGCATTCTCACAAAAAAGGGGCCAGTTTGATGGCGAAATCCTTTTGGCCCAGTTGTCGGGTTATAAAAGAGAGGGGGAGGCGCTCTTGGCCATCACCGATGAGGACCTCTTTGTCCCAGGCCTCAACTTCATCTTCGGGATATCCAAAATTGGCGGGGGCATCGCCATACTCTCCCTGCGGCGGTTAAGGGAGGCAGCGGGCAGACCCCTTTCCCGCCAGCGCTATGAGGAAAGGGTCCGAAAGGAGGTCCTCCACGAGGTGGGGCATGCGGCAGGACTCACCCATTGTAAAGATGATTGCGTCATGAAATTCTCCAACAGCATCTATGAGGTGGACGAGAAAAACGAGGATATGTGCGACAGGCACAAATCGCAGTTTCTCCAGTATCTCAACCCGTGAAATGCCTCACTTCAGTGCCGTGTAGAGGATGGCGCTTCCCGCCAGGATGAGGGCAATCCCGAAGGCATAGGAGGCATAGTCCTCGATGGTGTAGGCGATGACCCCGCCCTCGGTCATGGCCGCAGCCGGCGGGATGAGGGCGAGAAGCAGGAAAAGGAGCGGCAGTCTCATCTTAAAATAAAAAAGGGTATGGTGGGGTTACCACCAGGAAACGACCTTGTCGGCCTCGAAGATGTCGTCCACCAGGCTGTCGTAGTCGGCGCCCTCGTAGAGCTTTACGACCTTGACGTCGTGCTCGGCCTTGTGGACCTCTATCATCTTCTGGACGGTCTCGTCGGGTTCGGATTTGAGAATCTCGAGTATCTTCATCACTGCTCACCTCTAGTAGGGCACGATGACATCGTACTCCAGCATCTTCTTGGCCATGTCCTCGACGGACATGTACTCGATGAACTCCGACTTGTCCACGTTGGCCTGGTTGTTGGAGACCACTATCCCGTCGGAGTCGATTATCCACTCCAGGTTCTCTTCCACCTCGCCCCGCTCCACGTCGTAGTCCACGTCCAGGATCATCAGGCTGGGCTCATGGCCTTTCAGCATGGTCCCGAGGGCACTCCTGGAAGCCTCCTCCTGGACGAAACCGTCGGAGGATTTTGACAAGAATACAACTGTCTTGGGCATCTTAAAACACCACGTACCTGTCTACTTCTTCGATTATGTCCGCATTGTCGTCCTGGCTGCCGTGCTCCATGCCCTCCACCTTGTCGCCGTGCTCCTTGTTCACACCAAGGCCCTGGTAGGTCTTGTCGCACAGGCTCACCTTGGCCCCGGCCTTTACAAGCTCCTGGGCCTTGGGGTCGGGACAGAGTTTGACTCCAACCCCGGTGAAGAAGACGTGCACCTCCTTACCCTTGTTTATGGCCGCCTTGGTCAGGCCTACTACGTGGTCCAGATGTTTATCTGAACTCACCATTATACCCAGTTTGTCTGCCATTTAACCACCTCTCTTTCAATCCATCTTCTTTTCGACATATATATATGCCGCAAACAGAATCGCTGCCTGTATTATCCCGACTATCATACCGTCAACAGGCAATACGCTGTGGATGGGCTGTCCACCGGTGCCGGGATAGGCCGCCTCTGCGTACCTGCCGAGCCATACCCAGTTGGAATCGAAGCCGATGACATTGGACTTGGCCCCCAGGGCCAGGTAGTCGCCCAGGTACTTGAAGCTCTCGGCCCCTATGGCGATGCCCACGAACATGGAGACCGCTGTGAGAACGTAGTTGAGACTGCCCTCTCCAATCCTGTAGAAGGTGCTCACCACGCAGCCCCCGGCGATGGCCATGCCTATGCCGAAGAGGATTCCTCCTCCTATCTGGTACCAGCCCGCCGGGAAGGGGGTGGCCTTGACCCCGCCGATGCCCTGGGACAGGAAGATGGAATAGAAGAAGGTTATGGTCCCCAGGATCAGGAACAGGTACTTCAGGTTCCGGGTCACCTGGAAGAGGATGAAATCCCTTATGGCCCCGGTGACACACAGCCTCGACCTCTGGGCCAGGTAGCCCAAGAGGAAACCGAAGACGGCCCCGGCGATTATCTCAAGGGAGCCGGCCTTGGGAACGAATATTACAAGCGCGCTCATCTCTCCTTCACCTCAGAGCCCCATCTTCCTCTCATAGTACTTGGCTCCTATATAGGTGCCAATGATTATCCCTATCACTGCCAGGTATCCTCCCAGGGCCAGCTGGGATACCGCCCCCATGAAGACACCCACGTTGCACTGGGTCATATAGGCGATGCCGATGCCCATGAGAACCCCGCCCACGATGGAGTCCAGCACCGCGCTTTTGTCGAACTTGATTCCAAACTCACCTGATATCAGGGCTGCTGCGAAACCGCCTATCACGAAGCAAAGGAGTGATACAGCCACCTTCTGGACCGATGTCACCTTGCCCCAGAAGGGGTGGCTCTTCGCATAGTCCGAGAGGTATATTACCGCATTGCCCCCCTGTATCTCCTTGACATCACCGCCCATGACCGCATTGAGGGCCACCTCGTCGATATACCTGAGGCCTCCACCGAAGGCCCAGGCCACCCCGTAGCCCTGGTTGAGGCCTGCTGGACTCTTGAACGGAAAGACCATCAGTATGAGCAGGATGCTTACCATGACCGCCCCCCATTTGTATTCAATCT
>JAADFM010000167.1 GCA_013152845.1 Methanobacteriota archaeon
CTGTAAAAAGGCATTGTTATTCAAACATATATAAATAGGGGTATATGAACATTCCAGACCATGAAGAAGTTCGGCAATACGGCCAACAAGATAAATGCGGTCCTGCGGGCCATCAACAAGGGGGAGAAGCTCACGGGCCGCCAGATTGCTGAGCGCGTCAAGAAGATGGGCTACCGGGTGAACGAGGGAAACCTCAAGATGTTCATCTACTACAACATGCTCCACAAGTACATGGAGAAGGAGTCCATCAAAGGGGTCAACTACTATTACCTTGCATAGACCTCCACGGGCAGGGCGGCCGCATCGCTTACTACCTCTCTCCTCAGGGCGAAGACCAGCAGGGTCCCCCTGTGGGGCTCCCCGGGGGTGACGGGTATATCCAGGACCTTTATCTCCCCGGCCTCCAGGGGCGTTTCGTTAGAGCTCTCCCATATACCGTTCCCCCTGTGGGTCCGCGTCAGGTATATCTGTGTGAGGTCCCCGTGCCGGAGGAGCTGGGAGAGCCCGGTCTCGAAAATGAGCAGGGAGATATTCCCGTCCCTGGTCCCGGTATTTTCCACCGTCACCCTGATGCGGGCGGTCTCGTTGGTGTAGAGCCGGGGTATCTCAACACCGCGTATTTTGGGCGATATCCTCAGCCCGGCGACGGTGGCGTTTAACTCCCTCCTGTCCAGGACGGTGTCGCCGGCGTAGAGGGTGATTTCGAAGACTCTCGGGCCCGGCTGGCCGATAGTGGTATTGTAGAGGAACCTCGTGGTCCTGCCCGCCGGCAGGAAGACTTCCCTGTAGTCGACCGCCCCGGTAGTGCTCCTGAACTCCAGCAGGACGCTGCGGTTGCCGTCCAGGTTCTCTATATAGATGGGAATCTCCGCATCCTCGCCCGCGTATAGCTCCGGGGCGGGGACCTCAACGATGGAGACCCGGGGTTCGGCGACCTTCACCGCCACCACCCTCTCCGCAAGGGGGCGGCCGTCCCAGAGGACGAGGGTTAGGTTATCCTCCCCCACCCTCCCGGGGGTGAGGTTGAAGGTGAGAGTGGTCCTGCCCCGCTCAAGCCGTACATCCCGGGAGGTGGCACTACCCGTACCTGCAACCACCAGGGAGCACGCCTTGGCCCGCGGTCCGGTGTTCAGGATGACGGCCCGGCCCTGGAAGGGCTCCCCGAGGACCACCCGCCCGGGAATCTGGACGTCCTCGATGAGCAACCCGGGCTCGACCCCTGCCAGCCGGGGGGTGATGCTGGCCTCGACGCCTGCCCCGGCGAGCAGGAGGAAGATGACCAGGACGAAGGGGGCCCTTCCCTGTATGGTACCGGCCTCGATATCATCGATGTTCTTGAGCCCGACGGCCCCGGCCAGGACGATGGCCGGGACCTCGAATATCCCGTGGGGGAGGATGGATAGGAGGACGTCCAGGAGGGGCTTCTTCTGGACGAGGAGGCCAATGAAATACCCCGTGGCAGCGCCGTTGACAAAGAGGATGAGGATGGGTATCATGTAGAGAAAGGCCAGGCCCACGCTGTCGTCCTTTGAGCGGATGCCGAACATGCGCATGGCCATGACGGGGCCGAAGGCAGTGGCCACGGCAGCAGCCAGATTGTTGAGGAGTATCCTGGAAAAACCCTCCCCCAACCCGGAGAGGTGGTACTTGAGCCCGACGACGGGGTAGAACCCCCCGCCCAGCTTGGCGACTGCGAGGCCGACCAGGAAGCCGAGGAAAAATGTCTCCAGGGAGAATCGTATCTGAGTTTTCATTGGACCAATGCCCGTGGCAGTTTATCAGCAGCAGGCCCCGATGTCGAGGATGGGCGGCTCCTTCTTCCCGCCGGCGCAGAACCTGAACTCCACCTTGAAGCAGTCGTATTTGAGGGAGTACCTCTTGCAGATGGTGGGGCAGTCCTCCTGGGTGAGCTCCCCCTGGATGATGCCCAGCTGTTCCAGCTGGCGTATGTGGCGGTTGACGGTGGTGGGGTGGTTCTTGGTGGCGCTGGCTATCTCGTTGATGTGGGCCGACTTCTCGGTCAGGACGTCCAGGATCTCCTTGCTCAGGGGATGGCTGAGGATCTTGGACGCCTTGAGCGCCATATCGTCGGTAAAGGTGATTGTATCTTCCATAGAACCCCTGTAAAGGATGGGGGGCCCATCGCTTATATGTTTTTTGGACAGGGGCAACTGCGGCGTCAAAAGACTTAAAAAATATCGGAGCCAAGAAGCACCCCATGAAGGACGAGGCCCTCTTCTGGGCGGACCAGAAGGCCCGGGAGATAGCGAACCGGAAAAAGTTCCGCTACCTGGACCGGGACATCCCTGATTTCGATACCTATACCATCAAGACCTCGGCCTCCATCTCCGGCGTCCTCCACATCGGGCGCCTGAGCGATACCATCCGTGGGGAGTCTGTCTGCCGGGCGCTGAAGGATGCCGGGTACCGGGCCCGGATGATATGGGTGGCCGAGGACATGGACCCCCTGCGGAAGATACCCGAAGGGGTGCCGGGGGAGTTCGTGGACTACATCGGGGTCCCGGTCACCGACGTCCCCGACCCCTGGGGGTGCCACAAGACCTATGCGGAGCACCACGTCTCCAGGTACCTGGAGGTCATAGACGAGTTCGTCTCGGTGCCGGTGGAGAAGTTCTCCATGAAGGAGGAGTACGAAAAGGGCAGCTTCGGACCCTTCATCCAGAGGGTCCTCGAGCGCATGGAGGAGGTCAGGGAGATCCAGAACCGGTACCGGGAGCGGCCCCTGGAGGAGGGCTGGAGCCCCTTCGCCCCCATCTGCAGGGGATGCGGTAAGATAATCACCCCGAGGGTGGAGGGGTTCAAGGACGGCCTGGTCCACTATACCTGCAGAGATTACGACTTCGAGAAGCACACGGCCCGGGGCTGCGGCTTCCAGGGAGAGGCCGACCCCTTGAAGGACCCCGGCAAGCTCATGTGGAAGGGCGAATGGGCGGCCCAGTGGGCCCGCTGGCAGGTGGCCTGCGAGGGGGCCGGCAAGGAGTACGTGGTGCCCACAAGCGCCTGGTGGGTCAATGCCGAGATAGCCGAGCGCATCCTGGACTTCCCCATGCCGGTGCCCATCTTCTACGAGCACCTGATGATAGACGGGCAGAAGATGTCGGCCTCGGTGGGCAACGTGGTCTACCCGCACCAGTGGCTGGAGGTGGCCCCGGCCGAGCTTTTGCGGTTCTTCTACAACAAGAAGCTCATGAAGACCCGGTCCTTCTCCTGGCGCGACCTCCCCAGGCTCTACGACGAGTACGACCGGTGCTCCAGGGTCTACTTCGGCCAGGAGGAGGTGGACAACGAGAAGGAGAAGCGGCACCTCAGACGTCTCTACGAGATATCCCAGAAGGGAGAGCCGCAACGGCCCAACCCCCTGCCCTTCTCCCATGCCGTGGTGGCGGCCCAGATATTCTCCGGTGACGCCCTGGTGGAGAGCCTGAAGCGCTCGGGCCACTGGGACGATGACCTGGGAGACGAGATACTGAAGCGGGCAGGACATGCCAGGCGGTGGTCAGAGCTCTATCTTCCCGAGGCCGAGAGGACCAGCCTGGAGGTGGACGTGGAGGAGGTGAGGTCGAGGCTGTCTGATGAACAGAAGTCCCTCCTGGAGGAGCTGGCCGGGTTCGTGGCAGGGGGGCAGAGGACTGGGGACGACATCCAGGGCTTCATCTTCGATGCAGCGAACCGCAGGGGCCTCAAGCTCGCCAAGGCCTTCCAGGCCGTCTACCTGGCCACCGTGGGCAAGACCCGGGGACCCAAGGCCGGGCCCTTCCTGGCCTCACTGGACCGGGACTGGCTGGTGGAGCGCCTCCGGGCGGTATCGGGCTGATTATTTCTTCCATTCAAAGTAAACAGGACAGAGCTTGCACTCCCCCGGGGGACTGGCCTTGTCCTCGATTTCAGGCGGACACTCGGGGTAGGAACCCGTGCAGTTGGGGTACTTCCTGCGTATCTTCTCCCAGGCCC
>JAADFM010000168.1 GCA_013152845.1 Methanobacteriota archaeon
CCATCAGCGACTATAGTCACTATGGATGGCATAACCACTATACAGGTCAGGAAGTCCACCCGGGACCGGCTGGCTTCTGTGGGGAGGAAGAACGAGACCTATGACGAGATTATCAACAAGCTCCTAGACAAGTGCGGCAGACAGCAGAGGTTGAGGTTATGAGCCAGGACACACTGTTATCCTACAGCGACACCAGGACAAAGCAGGCCATCTCCAGGAAGAAGGCCGAAGAGAAGATACACGGCCACATCCGGCTCCAGAGTGCCGAGGAGCTCATAAAGCGCGTCGACACCGGCTTCGGCCAGAAGGCCCGCGCGCCCTTCCAGGCCGTGGTCGAGGGTGTCCAGAACGCCGCCGACGCCATCGACAAGGCCAGGGAGGCCCTCCTCCAATCCACCGGCAGCGACGACTACGACGCCCAGATACTTGTGACCATCGACGTCCTTGACAAGTCCAGGGGCGAAATCAGGCTCACCATCCAGGACAACGGCATCGGGATACCCAAGGGCAAGGTGGCCACCATCGCCCGGGTCGGCGGCACCGGCACCATCGAGTACAAGGCATCCCGGTCCCAGCAGGGCATCGGCTGGAAGGCCGCCGCCATCTACGCCAACCAGTCCACCGGCAAGCCCATGGAAATCATCTCCAAGACCTTCTCCGAGCGAAAGGCCCACCGCCACCTCTACGACTACGGCAAGGGCAAGGTCACAAAGCTCGTCGAGGAACCCTACGAGGGCGAGTTCCCTGAGCACGGCACCCGCATGACCATCACCCTCATCGGCAACTACTCCAGGGCCAAGGCCAACATCATGGAGTTCATCAAACGCATGGCCGCCATCCATCCCTACATCACCTTCACCCTCAAAGAGAACGGCACCGTGGTAAGATACGAGAAGCGCGCCGAGAAGGGCATCCCACTCCCGGTCCCGGTCCCGCCGCACCCAAACTCCGTGGACATCGGCCAGCTCAAGGACATGCTGGCCATCCAGGCCAAGGAGCGCTCCATCAGCCTCTCCGGGTTCTTGAAGAGGAACTTCTGCCGCATCGGGGACAAGAGCATCAAGGACCTCCTCGAGCGGGCCCCCCTCCTCATGTACTTCGACGAGCGCGGCATCTTCGCCGGGGACATCATCAACCGGGTCTGCCAGAGCACCAAGCTCAAGGAGCTCAAAAAAGACCCCGAGAAGGCCAACAAGTACCTCCAGCATTTGGTCAAGGACGTCCAGATAGACTACGACTTCGTCACGGCCCTGGTCACAAAAGGCAGGCTCAACCCCAACACCAACATCCGGGCCCTCTCCAACGAAGAGCTGAAGCGCTTCTTCGGCCTAAACGGCGATGCCCTCATCCCCAAGCCCATCTTCACCAAGAAGACCACGGTGGGCATGATCCTCAACGACGAGACCAAGGTCCGCCTCCTGGCAGAGACCCTGCGCTCCATGTCCTTCCCGGCCCCGCCCACCGACTCATTGATGCCCATCCCGAAGGAGACCCTCATCCAGGGTTTTACCACCATCTACAGACCTGAAAAACACGTCTATGTGGAGCGCAACCCCACCTCCACCAAGGGCAAGCCCGTCCAGGTCCAGGTCCTGGGCATGTACGGCGGCGAGATCCCGGCAGACCTAAAGGACCAGGAGAAGATCATCCGCATCGCCAACTGCACCCCCCTCATCTACGAGTTCGGCTCCGACATCATCACCCAGACCGCCAAGGACATCGACTGGTCCATCTACAAGCTCGGCAGGAAGGGCCAGCTCCCCCAGGCACCGGTCATCTTCGTGGTCCATGTGACATCTCCCCAGCTGAAGTACCTGGGGGTGGCCAAGCAGGCCGTCGGAGCCGACGATGTCATCGCCCAGGAGATAAAGTTCGCCCTCCAGGCCGTATCCCGGGAGCTCAGGAAGCACGTCAACCTCCTCCAGAAGAGCAAGCAGAGCGGCAAGGCCCGCAAGTACCTGGAAAAACACGCCATGGTGGTGGCGGACTCCATGCACAAGATCCTCAAGGTCAACCGAGGTCTACGACCTCCTGGTCCAGGAGATAAAGCGCCGCCGCCCGGTGGTGGAAGAGCAGCTTGAGCCCTTGGCCGAAGCCGGGGAGGTGGAGGCCTGATGGCAAAAGCCAAGGCAAAGCAGAAGACCATCACCATCAGGGACGACCTGACCCCCGCGGACCTGGTAAGGGAGATAGAGTCCATCTCGCAGGACCTGCTGGCAGATATCAAGGCCCTTCAGAACCCGGCCTTCAATGTGCCCAACCGCGGGGCGGGCAACATCGTCTACGACGAGGCCCGGGACGTCATCCACATGGGCACGGCCCTCTAGCGCTCCTTCCACAACACCGGGACCGTGCGGGCCTTCACCCAGATGCTCTTCATCCTGAGCGTCCTCAAGGAGACAGCGGAGATGAGGAAGCACCTGACCAAGAGGGAGATATACTATCAGGACCCGGAGCTCTTCGACAAGGACCAGAAGGTATCGGACAACCTCATCGAGGACATCGCGGTGACTGTCGGGGTGACCCGCCCGTGCCTCCAGGTGGTTGCCACAGCCAAGGGTGTCTGCATCGGCGACCTGACCCTTAAAGAAGGCGGGGACACCTTCAACTGCAACGCCCTGGGCCGGGGCGGGTGGTCCATCAGCCCCTTCATCGATGATGTGGAGATAAAGGACTGCGGTGCGGAGTACATCCTGGTGGTGGAAAAGGACGCCGCCATGATAAGGCTGGTTGAGGAGGAGTTCCACAAGAAGAATAAATGCCTGCTGATGACGGGCAAGGGCCAGCCGGACATCGCCACCAGGCGGCTTTTGCGCAGGCTGCACAAGAAGTACAACCTCCCGGTCTATATCCTGACGGACTCGGACTCCTACGGGATGCAGATATGCTCATCCTACAAGCGGGGCAGCATCTCCCTGTCCTACGAGTCGCCCTATCTGGCGGTGCCCGACGCCCACCTGCTGGGCCTTCTGCCCTCGGACCTGGACAGGTTCAAGGTCCCAAAGGCTGCACGCCTGAAGATGACCGAGTGGGACATAAAGAAGGCGGAGAACATGCTGGAGTACCCCTGGATAAAGAGGAACAGGCGGTGGCGCCAGGAGCTGGAGCTCATGTTGAAGCGCAAGGAGAAGGCCGAGCTGCAGGCCCTGGCCAAGCACGGTATCACCTTCATGACCGACGTCTACATCCCACAGAAGCTTCAGGCCAAGGACTGGATATGATGCACAGCAGGTCCGTCCCAGCACGAAGTTTTATTAATCCCGCAGGCAAAAGAATAACCAAATGAAGGCGCAGGAAAAGGAGCAGGCCATTAAAGAGTTCATCAGGAAGGTCAGGGAAGACCATGGCGACAGGGTGGAGAAAATCATCCTTTATGGCAGCTA
>JAADFM010000169.1 GCA_013152845.1 Methanobacteriota archaeon
GGGAGTACCGCGGCATGGTCCACGAGATCACCTTCGGGGCCACGAAGAAGGACGGCGGGACCAGGAAGAAGGTCGTAAAGATCGGCGGCCAGACCACCTTCTACCCCTTCGAGGGGGGCCACCCCAACCGCCCGGTGGTCAGCTACGACGTCTTCGACATATCCCAGCCCCAGTTCCCCAAGGCATTGAAGGCCGCCTGGGGTGACGTGATGGAGGACCCCGCGGACTGGGCCAAGAAGGCCGTGAAACTCGGGGCCGATATGATCACCCTCCACCTTGTCTCCACCGAGCCCAAGGTCTTCGACGCTCCCCCGTCGGAGGCGGCCAAGACCATGGAGGAGGTCCTCCAGGCCGTCAAGGTCCCCATCGTCATCGGCGGTTCCGGCAACCCCAAGAAGGACCCAGAGGTCTTCGAGAAGGTCTGTGCGGCCGCCGAGGGCGAGATGTGCCTCATCGCCTCTGCCAACCTGGACCTGGACCACCAGCGGGTGGTGGACATCGCCAACAAGTACGGCCACAACGTCCTCTCCTGGGTCTCCCTGGACATCAACGACCAGAAGACCCTGAACAAGATGCTCCTGGAGGAGGGCCTGCCCCAGGACAGGATGGTCATGGACCCGACCACGGCGGCCCTGGGTTACGGTATCGAGTACACCTATACGATGATAGAGAGGGTCAAGCAGAGCGCCCTCAAAGGCGAGAAGGTCCTCCAGAACCCCGTCTCCTGCGGCGTGACCAACGCCTGGGCCGCCCGGGAGGCATGGATGAACGAACCCCTCTGGGGCCCGAGGGAGCACCGCGGACCCCTGTGGGAGACCATCAACGCACTGGGCGTGCTCTTTGCCGGGGCGGACCTGATGATGATGCTGCACCCCACGGCCGTTGCAACGGTAAAAGAGGTCATCAAGTCCCTCTACAAGGAGACACCGGCCCCGGAGTTCAATTACCATGACTGGCTTGGGATGTGAGGTGTGAGAGATGGCCAGAGTTTCCCCCATGGATATCTACAAACTCCTGCCGGGCCTCAACTGCAAGGAGTGCGGCGAGGACACCTGCATGGCCTTTGCCTCGGCCCTCATCGAGCGGACAAAGGAGGTCATGGACTGCCCTCCCTTCGAGAAGGACGAGTATCGGGAGAAGGGCCAGAAGCTCCTGGAGCTCATGACCCCTCCGGTCAAGGAGGTCATCCTGGGCACCGGGGAGCGGGCGGTGAAGATAGGCGGCGAGGAGGTCATGTACCGCCACGAGCTGACCTTCTTCAACCAGACTGCCCTGGCCTTCGACGTGGATGATGCCATGTCAAAGGAGGAGCTGGAGGAGAGGGTAAGATACATCAGCAAGTACACCATCACCAGGGTGGGCCAGGACCTGCGCTACGACGCCATCGCCATCCGGTCCAAGACCGGGGACGCAACGAAGTTCGGGGATGCCGTCATGACGGTCTGCGAGAATACCGATATGCCCGTCATACTCTGCTCCCTGGACCCCGATGTCCTGGAAGTCGGGGCAGGTATCGCTGCCGAGCGCAGGCCCCTCCTCTACGCTGCAACAAAGGACAACTGGGAGAAGGTGGTCTCCATCGCCCTGGACAACGGATGCCCGGTGGTGGCCTCGGCCCCTGGCGACATCCAGGCCCTGGCGGACCTGGTGGCCCTGCTGGAGGACAACGGCATCCAGGACATCGTCCTGGACCCTGGCACAAACCCCACCGGCGACAAGTTCGGCGAGACCATCGACCAGCTGACCATGCTGCGCATGCTGGCCATCGAGGAGGGGGCGAAGCCCCTGGGCTACCCCATCCTGGGGGTGCCGGCGGTGGCCTGGATGGTGGAGGAGGACCCCATCAGGGCCGGGTTCCTGGAGGCGTCCATCACCGCTGCCCAGATCATGAGGTTCTGCAGCATCGTCATCCTCCATTCCCCGGAGGTCTGGTCGGTGCTGCCCAACCTGACCCTGAGACAGAACATCTTCACCGACCCGCGAAAGCCCATCAAGTGGACCCCGGCCTCTACACGGTCGGCAAGCCCGACGAGTCGAGCCCTGTTATGATGACCACCAACTTCGCCCTGACCTACTACACCGTGGAGGGCGACCTCCAGGCAGGCAAGGTGGACGGATACGTCCTGGTGGTGGACACCGAGGGGCTGGCGGTGGAGCCGGCCATGGCCGGTGCGAAGCTCACCGCCTCGGCGGTCAAGGAGGTCATGGAGTCCTCCAAGGTGGCCGAGAAGGTGAACCACAGAAAACTCATCATCCCTGCCATGGCCTCGAGGATTTCAGGCGAGATCGAGGACGAGACCGGCTGGGAGGTCATGGTGGGCCCCATAGACTCATCGAGGATTCCGGGCTACCTGGAGAAGGAGTGGCCGCCGGGGTAGGCCTTTGCGGTGCTCAGGGCCTCCAGACCTTTATGCCTTTGACTTTCTCGAAGTCCCTGTCGTTGGTGGCGATATTCAGGATGTTGTTGGAGGTCATGGTGACCAGATGGATGGCGTCGCTTGGGAGCAACCCATTTTTTAAAATCTCTGTGCCAAGGTCAGTAAAATGTGGATGGACAAGGAACAGGTTTGGCATCTTGAAGAAAAGGTCCACAGGCAGCAGGTCCACCTTATTCAAAATCTTAGGGTTCTTCTTGACCTCTTTTATTACCCGATAGGGCGGAGTTTCCAGGACCTCGCTCAGCTTAACCCGGATGTAATTGAAATAGACTTCCGAGACCACGATGGAATTCAGGAAGCCCTTGATTTCCCCCTTCTCCAGCCGCTTCAAAAAAGACTTGGAGGAACCGTAAAGGTCCCTGTGCTTTAGCAGAAAATAAGTGATTATGTTGGAGTCGACAAAGACAGAGCTGTTGGCAGGGATATTGGAGATATCATTCAACACCTTCACCCAGCTCCGACAGTTCGATGCTCTCCTCAATTACCTCTTTTTTGGAAGGTTTTGTCAACCTGTCTATTTCGTCGAGGATACTCCCCTTAACTGTGACCTCTATTTCTTCTCCCTCCTTTAAAGCCAGGCCCCTTAAAGGTCTTAAAACCCCTTTTTCATAAATCGCCTTTATGTCCATGTGTTAATATTCAACTGATTTTAACATCAATAATCCCTCGGGCTCATGGTGGGCCCCATAGACTCCTCGAGGATTCCGGGCTACCTGGAGAAGGAGTGGCCGCCAAAATCCGAGTAAGCCAGGGTTGTCGAATTATTTCAGGATAGCAGAGAGCCCCTGGCCAACCATA
>JAADFM010000170.1 GCA_013152845.1 Methanobacteriota archaeon
TCGCAGCGCATCCGGCCACCAGCAGGTGGGTCGCAAACCCGGCCGCCTCCAGGCCCTTCAGGCCCAGCTTGGTGCCCAGGCACACGATGGCTATCTTAATGAACCACTCCGGCCTTGCCGCACCCTTCATGAAATCCCTGAATGCCTTTGGAGCCAGGTTCCCGATGGCGAGGCCGATTAGGAGCGACAGGATATAGTAGGCACCACCCAGGGACAGGCTCCAATCTATTCCGAATTTTGCCCTCTGTATAGAGGTAGCTGCGATATAGGCGTTCTCACCGATGATATATGCCGCAACACTGAGAACATAGATTATCGTCCATGCCTGCAGGTACTTCTTCAGGTCCCACTTCATAGCCACCGCACCTACACTCGTGACTATGGTGAAGACGATGTAGCTGACTATCATCGCCGGTATCGGTCCCATCAAATCTTTATGGGATGCCCTGAATGCCTTGCTCAGGCTGGTCCACTTGGAGAACTTCACGATCCAGCCTGTGAGGTCCACCCCACTGGCCGCCGCAACGATGCCGAGCAATATGAAAAATATGCCGATCCAGAAAGCCCACCAGTCTTCGGTATCGAACATCCCCTTGGTCCATCTTGCTTCTCCCATTCACACCACCTCAGTACAGGGAGAGTATGTACTTGTTAATGATAGCTCCCAGCACCACCAGCGCCACTACACCCAGCGCCAGCGAGTACACCACAAGTTTTGTCTCGATGGGTTCCCATGGTTCCCCTTCCTCAAGACGTACTTCCCCTTCTACTTCCGCCATAATCATTCCTCCTGCCGGTTTTAGATTCCATTGTCCCTGTAGTTCCTGACGTCTATACGTCTATATATAATTTTCCTCATTATTTATTACTGTAGGTAATACCGACTGGAACGAGTGCCTGGAATATTCCTGAAATTAATTCAGAGGATGGTCCTGCCCATGACCGCCTGTCCCAGGGCGATGCCCCCGTCCCCGGGCGGGACCCTCTCATGGACCACGAACTCCAGGCCCTCCCCCTCCACCACCTCTCTCATACACCCCACCATGGCGTCATTGTAGGCCACCCCTCCGGACACCCCCACAGGCAGGCCCCTCCCGCCGGCCGCCTCCACCGCCTGGGTCGCTAGGGCCACAGCCAGGGCGCGCTGGAAGGAGGCGGCGATATCCTGGAGTCTTCTGCCCTCCATTTTCAACTGCAGGGCGGCATCCACCATCTCCCGGCGGCCTCCTGACCTGATGAATGATACAGGGATGTCCAGACGGTCCTCTCCCCCCCTAGCAAATGCCTCAAGCTTTATGGCCGGCTCCCCCTCGTAGGTCCTCTCATGGCACACGCCCAGCAGGGCGGCCACCGCATCCAGGACCCGGCCGGCGCTGGAACTTGGGGGCATGTTGTACCCCTGCTCCATCTGCCTGACCAGCAGGGCGGCCTCCTTCTCTCCCCGCAGTCCCTCCGTGCCCAGGAGTCCGGGAAGTTCTCCGGCCTCGTACCTGCCCGAGAGGATTCCATAGAGCATCCTCGTGGGATAGCGCGCCGCCAGGTCACCCCCGGGCATGGGCTGCGGTGCCAGGCCCCCCACCCTATCGAACCTGCCCCCGCCTGCGGCTATAACCTCCCCGCCCCAGACCGTCCCGTCCTCCCCGTAGCCTACCCCGTCGACCCCGATGCCCACCATCTCCTCCACCCCTGCCTCGGCCATCAGGGAGGCCAGGTGGGCCTTGTGGTGCTGGCATTTTATGAGTCTGCACCCGAATTCCTCCGCAAGTTCCCGGCCAAGCCTGGCGGTACTGAAGCCGGGGTGCATGTCCACGGCCACCGCACCTACCTCCCCGGTCTTTGTCAGCTCCATCAGGTTCCTGGAGGCCTGCTCCAGGTACTCCAGGGTCGCAAGTTTCGTGGTGTTGCCGATGTACTGGGTCAGGAAGGCCCTTCCTCCCTTAAGGACGCAGGCGGTAACGTCCAGCTCGGCCCCCATGGCAAGGACGATTGGCCCCTCCGGGACGTCAAGTTCCAGGGGCGCGGGCACGTATCCCCGGGAGCGCCGGAGGAAGGTGGCCCTGCCCGAGACCATCTTGACCACCGAGTCGTCGCAGCGGTTGCGTATCTTGCGGTCGTGGAGGAGGGAATAGTCCGCCCCAAGGGCCAGGACATCCCGGTTCCGGATGGCCATGGGCTCCCCGGGTATGTTGGCCGAGGTCATGACAAATGCCGGCTCCCCCGAGTGGTGGAACAGGATGTGGTGGACCCCTGAGTAGGGCAGCATCACCCCCACGGTGTCCAGGCCCGGGGCTATGAGTTCAGAGATTCTCCCCTCCCTTCTCCGCAGTAGCACGATGGGGCGCCTGAACGAGGTCATCAGTTCCTCTTCCTCCCTTCCCACCCGGGCGAAACCCCGGACCGCATCCAGGTCCCTGGCCATGATGGCGAAGGGCTTCTGGGGCCTGCCCAGGATGTCCCTGATCCTGGCGATGGCCCTGTCTTCCGTGGTCCTGGTCACCAGGTGGGTGCCCCCCACCCCCTTGACAGCCACGATGGCCCCCGAATCGATGGCCTCCGCCGCCGCCTCTATGGGGTCCCCGGCCCCGAGGAGGGGCTCCTTCCCCCTGTAGAGGGTGTACCTGGGGCCGCAGTCCGGGCAGCATACAGGCTCGGCGTGGAAGCGTCGGTCCCCCGGGTCGCGGTACTCGGCCTCACAGCGCGGGCACATGGCGAAGGGGGCCATGGTGGTGTTCTCCCGGTCGTAGGGGAGGCGCTCCATGATGGTGAAGCGGGGCCCGCAGTCGGTGCAGACCGTGAAGGGGTACATGTACCGGCGGTCCCCGGCATCGAAGACCTCACCGAGGCAGGCGCTACAGATGGCCACGTCAGGCGGCATCACCGACCTGCCCTCACCCGAGCGCCGGCTCTTCAGGACCTTGAAACCCCGGAAGGACCCATCAATGGACGCGATATCCACCCCCTGGACCTCTGCCAGGGGCGGGCACCTGGCCTTCATGTCCCGGACAAATCCCTCAACCTCCTCCCTGCCTGCATCGATAACTACCTCCACGCTGTTGCCCACGTTGCGCACCGTGCCCGCCAG
>JAADFM010000171.1 GCA_013152845.1 Methanobacteriota archaeon
TCCCCCGGGGCTCCGGAATATCGCGGTTTTCTTTTTTCGCGGTTTCAAGCCAGAGCGCCACAGCTACCTTTATCTCCTTTAGGGCCTCCTCCTCGGTCTCTCCGAAAGCCGAACAGCCCGGAAGCTCCGGCGCAATGGCGATATAGCCTCCATCTTCCTCGCTATAGAATATCTCGACCGCGTATTTGAGAGACATTTTATTTCTCCAGATTGTACTTCTTGATAACCTTTATTAACTGCCTTACCTGATAAGGTTTTGCCTTTCCTTTAACATTCTGGAAATTTAACATCTCCGGAATACCCTCCTTTACAAAAATTCTATGGCTGCCCTTTCCTCCCCGTCCCTGGAAACCAAAGACCTCGGCAGCCCGGCAGAGTTCGATGAATCGGATGTTCTTGGGATTGTTCTCCAGCCATTTCAACATTCTCTCCTTTTCTCTTGCCAATTCCACACCCATTGCACCATCGCTGACAGAATATAAAAAACCTCTGCTCGGACTGAATCTATCGCGGTTTCAAGCCAGAGCGCCACATCTGCCTTTAAGTTCACCCCTTCCAAATCATCTCGGCGACCCTTCTCAGGCCCTCCTCCGCGTCCCTGCCCAGGCTGACCCTCAGCACCCGCCGGCCCTTCCGCCTCAGTGCCAGGTAGTCCCCCAGGCTCTGGGCCCTTATCATGGAGCCGAAGCTATATCCTGCGCCCGGGACCTCCACCTCATCCCCGGGCTCGTCCACAAGCTGTATGAACAGCCCGGTATCCGGCCCGCCCTTGTAGAGCTGGCCGGTGGAATGGAGCAGCCCCGGCCCGTAGCCGGCAGCGGTCGCCAGCCCCAGCCGCCTCAGGAGCCCGAGGCGCATCCCCTGGAGGACCTCCGTGGTCTCGGATGTCGGCGCCAGGTAGGCATGGAGGGCCACGTACTCCCCCGGCTGGGCCAGGAAGGCCTCCAGGGCGGGACCCAGGTCCTCTCCCCCGGCGGGTACCGTCTCCACCTCATCCTCCTCCAGGCCCCCGCCTCCCATCGCCTCCCGGGCAAGTCTTTTCGACACCTCCACATCGGGCTGGTTGAATGGATTGACGCCGAGGATGGCACAGGCCGATGCCACCGCCAACTCCCAGCGGAATATCTCCTGGCCCAGGTCGTAGCGGTCCCTGAGGACTATCCTCACCCCCGGATGGCCTGCCTCCACCAGGGACCTGTACCTGGCATCCAGCCCGGCGCTGCCGTCCTCTGCCACGGAGAAACACACAAAAAGCCTGTCCTCCCCGTAGTCCCCGGGCCCGACCGCCGGCTCGTCCACCACCGGGAGGATGCCCTTGCCCTCCTTGCCCGTGCTCTCGGCAACCAGCTGCTCCAGCCACACCGGGAATGCCCTCACCGAGGGCGGGGCCAGGAAGGTCAGCTTGTCCCTGCCTGCCCTCGCCATCTCCCCCAGGACGGCCCCCAGGGCCAGGGGGGAGGACCCGGCCTCGGCCACGCAGAAGGCGCACCCCTCCGATGCCACCCACGCCCGGTCCAGTAGCCTGTGGACGTCCATACCCATCAGGGCCGCCGGCAGCAGGCCGAAGGCCGTCAGTGCCGAATAGCGCCCCCCCAGGTCGGGGTTGGCCAGGAACACGCGCCTGAACCCCCTCTCCCCGGCCGTCTCCTCCAGGGGCGTGCCCGGGTCGGTGATGGCCACGAAATGGCGCCCCGGGCTCTCCGTTATCCCGGCCATCCTCTCCCAGAAGTAGCGGAACAGGGACTGGGTCTCCAGGGTGGTGCCGGACTTGCTGGCCACCAGGAAGAGGGTGCGCTCCAGGTCCACCTTCTCCCCCACCGCCTTTATGGCCTCCGGGTGGGTGCTGTCCAGGACCGTCAGTTCGGGGTACCCCGGTGCGCTGCCGAAGGTCTCCCGGTAGACCTTTGCGGCAAGGCTCGAGCCCCCCATGCCGAGTAGGACCACGTGACCCTCCCCCTTCACCTCCTCGGCGAAGGACACCATGGCCTCCAGCTCATCGTGCATGTTCTCGGGCAGGTGGAGCCAGCCGAGGCGGTCGGTAACCTCCTCCGGCCCCTTGCCCCAGAGTGTGTGGTCCCTGCCCCACAGGCGCCGGGCGAAGTTGGTCTCTTCCCAGGTCTTCAGCCGGGCATCCACCAGTTTCTGGTACTCCCCCAGGTCCAGGACCTGCCGGTCCTCCTCTCCTGTGAGGACGGCCTTGCGCTTCTCGGCCAGGGCTGCCATGAGGTGGTCATAGGCCCCCGCGAAAGTCTCTGCCCCCTCGGCCTGGAGCTCCCCGGCGATTTCCTCGAGGTCTATGCCCAGGCCAGGGCATCGAGCTCCCCCGCGGCCTCCTCCACCCCCTCCTCCAGGCTGGGCCTGACCCGGCCGTGGTCCAGGAAGGCGTGGAGGGTGGCGGGAGGCAGGGTGGTGGCGGTATCCGGGCCGATGACCTCCTCCACGTACATGACATCCGAATAGGCGGGGTTCTTGGTAGCGGTACTTGCCCAGAGGATGCGCTGGACCCGGGCGCCCTTCTCGGCCAGGGCCTGCCACTGCCCACCGCTGAAGACCTCTTTAAACCTCCCGTAGACCGCCTTTGCGCTGGCGACGGCGGCCCTGCCCCTCAACGCCAGGGCCTCCGGGGTGCCCACCGCCTCCAGCCTCCTGTCCACAACGGTATCGATGCGGCTCAGGAAGAAGGACGCCACCGAGGAGACCCCGGCCGGGTCCCGGCACCTCTCCAGGCCGCGGATGTAGGCCCTGGCAGCGGCCTCGTACTGCTCCAGGGAGAAGATGAGGGTCACGTTGACGTTGATGCCCTCGGCGGTGAGGGCCTCGATGACCGGGATGCCCTCCGGGGTGGCGGGCACCTTTATCATCAGGTTCGGCCGGTCCACCGCCTTCCAGAACCTCCGTGCCTCGGCGATGCTGTCCCCGGTGTCGTGGACCAGGGGGGGCGAGAGTTCCAGGGACACGAAACCGTCGGCACCCCGGGTCTCATCATAGACCGGGCGCAGGATGTCGGCGGCCATCCGGATGTCCCTAAACACCAGCCTTTCGTAGAGCTCCCGGGCCTCCATGTGTGGGTCACCGGCAAGCAGCTCCTCCAGTTCATCATCGTAGTCGTCGCTGCCGGCGATGGCCTTCTCGAAGATGGCAGGGTTGCTGGTCAGACCCCGCAGGCCCATCCCTACCAGGCGTTCCAGCTCCCCGCCGGTGACCAGGCTCCTGCGGATGTAGTCGAGCCAGACGGCCTGGCCGTGCCTGAGGAGGTCGGTAAGGGGGTTCATCCGGGTCTAAGCTCGGTCATGAAGGCATAAATAATTGACTCATGGGCCGGGATGGCGGGCTTCAGCTCAGGTAGTAGTACTCCCTTGTGACGGTGTTTATGGCGACTTTCTCGCCTTCGAGGTTCCCGTCGTATCCGGGATACCCGTACCTGCCGGAGGTGGCATCCAGGACGATGCAGGTCTTGCCGTTGAGCCTGTAGCTTTTGACCTGCTGGCCCTCGTATGCCCGGGTGAAGGCGTCATAGAAGGTCAGCCTGTAGTAGTAGGTCAGGTCCAGGGACACGGTGGCCTCCCTGAAGGGGTCGTTGTTCACCAGGACAATCCCGCCCATCTGGCCCAGTTCGGAACACTCGTCGGCCAAGGATATTCTGCCTCTGGCAGGGTGGGTAGTGGCTGAAGGTCTTCCCCTCCGAGAGGAGGTTGAAATCGTCCCTTGTGGGCACAAAATAGATGTCCAGGGGCTCCGTGGAGGTGACGATGTACCCGATGGTCATGGCCTCGTAGGGCGGTTCAAGGTGGGAGCCGTCCCCGCCGTAGTAATAGGAACTCCCGGGGCCCAGGGAGAAGGTCATCGACTTCTCGTCGATGAGATAGAAACGCCCGTTCATCATGACAATCTCGGCCTCCTGGGCCTTCCCGAGCTCCTCTGCAGCCAGCCTGGAGAGGGAATCCAGGGAATACTCGAAGAGCTTCTGGGTATCAACCCCGCATGCCAGGGAGTAGGCATGGGTATCGGTGAGTACAACATAGGTCTCTATGCCCAGGTTCTCCAGGTAGGTGTTCAGGAGTATGGTCAGGTCCTCGCAGTCCCCGCCACGGATCCTCTCGGTCTCTGAGGGGGTCTGGACAAACTCGTCCCTTCTGGGGTCGGAGTAGTACTTGAAATTCTCGACTATGTACCTGAATACCGCGTTGACCTGGCAGT
>JAADFM010000172.1 GCA_013152845.1 Methanobacteriota archaeon
AGATATGGGAATGATTCGGAGGGTCTATTTAGGAATAACTTAGTTATTTTTAACAAAAAGGAAAAATTTATAAGGTTGTAAGGTAGATACTGTTGCATGGCCTATATCAGAAGGGAGATTGAACCAGCCATTGAGAAATGGCTTGACGACAGGGAGATAATGGTCATAAGGGGGCCGAGGCAGAGCGGAAAGACCACCCTTCTTGGAAAAATAGAGGAGATGCTGCAAGCCAGGGGGGTAGGGGAAGAAGAGATCCACACCATAAACTTCGAGGACGACCTGGTGAGGCTGAGATTCGAGGAGGATGTGAAGGAATTCGTGGCCTTTTATATGACTTCCGGAAAGAAACAGTACTTCCTCATGGACGAAGTCCAGTACATAAAAGACGTGGGAAAAAAGTTGAAACTCCTCTTCGACACATTTGATGACACAAAGTTCATCGTAACTGGCTCATCATCCTTCGACCTGACAAACCTGGGCTCTTATCTTGTCGGAAGGGCGATCTTCTTTGACCTGCACCCTTTTAGTTTTTCTGAATTCCTCCGGGCCAAAGGGGAAAAATATGCAACGCTACACGAAAAGATCAAGATTGATTTTGACAGGAAAGAATTCAATGCCGGAAAGACCGTCTTCCTTGATGATTTGAACAGGCTCCTGCATGAATACCTTACCTTTGGCTCATATCCCCGGGTGGTGCTGGAAAAAGACCCAGAAAAGAAAAAAGAGCTCATCAGGAATCTCTTCATCACTTATATCGAAAAGGACATCGTCTCATTGTACGGGATAAAGCACAGGGAAGGGGTCGTGAGACTGCTGAAAGCGATTTCGGTGGTATCGGGCAATGTGGTAACCTACGAGACCTTGGCTGAACATACGGGACTGAAATATCATGAAATCAGAAAGGTCCTGCCCCTCCTTGAGGATTCCTTTGTAGTATATATCGTCAGGCCCTTCTACAAGAACCTGATGAACGAGCTGAGAAAAAGCCCGAAGATATATTTTGTCGATTATGGAATCAGAAACTACCTCAAAGGAAACTTCGAAAACATCGTCTTCGACACCTTATATGAGAACTTTGTCCACAATGAACTAAAGAGGCTCTATGATGTAAAGTACTGGCGCACCACGGCCAAGACCGAGGTGGATTTCGTCGTAGAAGATGGAGGGGAAACGATTCCAGTGGAAGTAAAAACAACTCCAAAGCTCACCAGGGCATTCAGGAGTTTTATCAGGCATTACCATCCCTCCAGAGCAATAATCGCAAACCTGAATACGGTTGAAAAAACAGAGGTAGACGGCTGTAAAGTATCAACCATTCCCTTTGTATATCTTTGATGGACCCGCCGTGTGCCCTACTCCCTAACACCCCCAGTCACTGCCAGGACTGTCCTTCGCTCCTGGGGGGACCCTCTTAACTGTTCAAGAGAAAGGGTTTCTCCAGCGGGCCCGTGTTCTGCTCCACGGTTGTCCTGGCCCTCATCGATAGCTTCAAAGCAGTAACTCGGGCAGGGACCCATGTGAGTCCCCGTCCCTTTGCCCCTGCCGTCACAGTCAGGATGATTCCCCCTCTGGCAGGTCTTCGGAGGACGGGTACATATATAACCGGCACCGTTAACCAATGAAAAGGTTAATAAGGGGATGGTGGGAAAAAATGGCCCAGGTGCGGCAAATGGACGAGATTCTCAAGATTCTCGAAAGGGACCCCTGCATGAGTCCCAAGGAGATTGCCACCATGGTGGGCCTCAGCGAAGCCCAGGTCAAGAGGAGGATAAAGAGCCTGGAGAAAAAGGGAATCATCAGGAAGCGCAAGACCGTCATCGACTGGGAGCGGGCCGGCAGGGACCTGGTCTATGCCCTGGTGGACGTATCCTTCACGCCGGAGAGGGGCAGGGGTTACGACAAACTGGCCGAGCGCATCGCACGCTTCCCGGAGGTCAAGAACATCCTCCTGGTATCTGGGGGCTATGACCTCTCGGTCCTTGTGGTGGGCAACACCATGAAGGAGGTGGCCTCCTTCGTCTCCGAGAAGCTGGCACCCATGCCCCAGGTCACCTCCACCAACACCCACTTCGTCCTCAAGAGGTACAAGGAGGACGGCGACATCCTCTTCGAGAAGGAGGCCAAGAAGCGTCTGGCCGTCAGCCCTTAAGGGCTTCCGGGAGGACCCTGTATGAAGGACGTGGTATCTAAAAGGGCGAGGAAGGTAGGTCCCTCGGGCATCAGGAAGTTCTTCGAGCTCACCATCGGCATGGAGGACGTCATCTCCCTTGGCGTTGGCGAGCCGGACTTTGTCACCCCATGGCACATCCGGGAGGCCTGTGTGTACAGCCTGGAAAAGGGCTTCACCATGTACACCTCCAACTACGGTCTCCTGGAGCTGCGGGAGGAGATATCAAAGGCCACAAAGAGGGACTACGGCGTCCACTACGACCCGGAAACCGAAATCCTGGTGACGGTAGGGGTAAGCGAGGCTTTCGACCTTGCCATCCGGGCCACCATCAACCCCGGAGACGAGGTCATCATCCCGGAGCCGTGCTTTGTGTCCTACGGGCCCATCACCACCTTCTCCGGCGGCAGGCCGGTACCCCTGGTCACCAGGGTGGAGGACGAGTTCAAGCTGAGGCCGGAGCAGATAGAGGAGAAGGTGACCGGAAAGACCAAGGCCCTCATCCTCAGCTACCCCAACAACCCCACCGGGGCCGTCATGACGAAAGAGGAGCTGGAGGGAGTGGCCGAGGTGGTCAACGAGCACGACCTCCTGGTCATCTCCGACGAGATATACGGGAGGCTCACCTACGACGGAAGGCACACCTGCTTCTCCTCCCTTGACGGCATGCGGGAGCGGACCATCTACCTGGACGGCTTCTCCAAAGCTTACGCTATGACGGGCTGGAGAGTGGGCTATGCCTGCGCCAGCCCGGAGATAACCGAAGCCATGATGAAGATTCACCAGTACGGCATGATGTGCGCCTCCATCATGGGCCAGATGGCCGGAATCGAGGCCCTGCGCCACGGCAGGAAGGAGATGCGCGAGATGGTATCTGAATACAACCGCAGGCGCAGGCTTATCGTAAAGAGGCTCAACGGGATGGGCCTCTCCTGCTTCGAGCCCAGGGGTGCCTTCTATGCCTTCCCCTCCATCGAATCCACGGGCATGTCCTGCGAGGAGTTCTCGGAAAGGCTGCTAAAGGAAGAGAAGGTTGCTGTGGTTCCTGGAAACGCCTTCGGCAGAAGCGGCGAGGGCTTCATCCGCTGCTCCTATGCCACCTCCATCGAGGACCTCTCGGAGGCCATGGACCGCATGGAGGGCTTTGTGGACAGGTATCGGTGAAAACCTTTATGTCTGATGAGTGACATATAGGAAGTAAGGCAAGGGCGAGGGGAGGACAGCAGAGTCCCCTGGGAAGGATGTAAGAGGGTTTCATCCCTTTCCCGAGGCCTGTTCGGAGAGGTGGAGTGAAATGGTCCTGCAGGAGACCGAGGTCATCAACCTGGTAATGGGGGTTGCTTCCCTTCTGATATTCGCAGTCGTATTCAGGAAGAGCGAGATACCCGGGTTCGTCATCCCGGGCTTTCTCTTTATCTTCTTCGGCTACATCTTCGCAGTGCTGGAGGGGCTGTTCTTTCATGACCTCTTCAACCTGCTGGAACACCTGAGCTATGCCCTTTCGGGCATTGTCTTTGCCAGGGGTGGCTGGGCCCTGTTCCACGGGAGGTATCTGGGGGTGTGCGTGAGATATGAACGTGATAGCCATCGTTGACGCCGTCTCTGCAGCCGCCTTCGGTGCAGGGCTTTTGTTCGTGGTCCTCACCCCATCGAGGGTCCTGGACAAGCCCACGAAAGTCCTCTTCTCTGTATCGTTGGCCATCTATTTTATAGTGTGTCTGACCAACGTTCTGGAACACGGAGGCATCAGCGGGTCTTTTAAAAGATATGTGGACTATGGGGAGATGCTGTTCCTGCCCTTTCTGATATTCTCCATGTACTCCTACACCATGGGGTGTGAGATAAGAAGGAGGAAGAAGGCAGAGCGGGCCTTGAAGAGGTACGCCAGGGAGCTGGAGGAGTCCAATCGGCTCAAGGGCCTCTTTGCCGACATCATGCGCCACGACCTG
>JAADFM010000173.1 GCA_013152845.1 Methanobacteriota archaeon
TCTCCCTCCTCCAGCAGATAAACGACAGTTTCATCGAAAAGGGCACCATCGGGGTAATCCTCCAGGGTATCGTCAACGGCCTTGTCTCCTCCCTTGGATATCTCCAGAGCTGCATCTTCTTGAAGGTTAGGGGAAAACCTTATTTGAGGCTGGAAGCCTATGCCGTCGAGCCGGAGGTCTCCAGGAAACTCGGCTTTCTGGATAAGAATGCGCTGAAAGGCTCCATCATCCCAATCGCAGAAGGCGGTCTGTTCGAAGAGATGAAAAAGACCCGCAAACCCGTGATGGTCACGGATATACCCGGGTTTATGGAGACCCTCGCCAAGGAGAAAATCCCCCCCGGATTGATGGACTCCCTTTCAGGGATATTCGGCACGGAATCCCTCATAATCACCCCCCTCTTTATAAGAGACCGCCTCATCGGCTACCTCTCGGTGGGCTGCCGGGACGTCCCCAGAGAAGAGGAGGTGGAGGGGATAGCCAGGTTCGGGGAGCAGGCCGCCCTGGCCCTGGAGAGGGCCCGGGTTATGAAGTCCTTGGCACTGAGGAAAAAAGAGCTCGAAAGGTCCAATATGCTAAAAGACCTTTTCATAGACATCATGCACCACGACCTCCTGAACCCCTTATCCTCCGTCAAGATGTCGGCAGAACTGCTCGCCGAGGGGAGGTTGGAGAAGCCGGATGAAATCTGCCAGATGCTCCTGAAAAACATCGAAAGGGCCATCGAGCTGGTGGAAAATGCCACCGAGTACGCAAGGCTTGAGGACGTCGAGAGCCTAGTAGCAGAGAACCTGGATTTCGAGGAGATGCTGAAGGATGTGATCGAAGAGCACGAGGTCTCACTGAAGAACAAGGGCATCCATCTGAGGTACAAAGCCGATGGCAGACCCATCTTCCGTGGGAACCCCATCCTCAAAATGGCCCTCTCGAATCTCATCTCCAATGCCATCAAATACGGGCCGGTTGGCGGGGAGATAACCGTGATGCTCAGGGAGTGCGAGGGACTCACCAGGATAGAGGTATGGGACCAGGGGCCCGGGGTGCCCGACGAGCTGAAGTCTACCATATTCGAGCGGTTTAAAAGGCAGGCAAAGGAGGGTATCAAGGGCTCGGGCATGGGCCTTGCCATAGTCAAGCGAATCGTTGAGCTCCACCACGGGCGCGTCTGGGTCGAGGACAACCCCAACCCCGGCGGGGGCAGTATCTTCGTTGTCGAGCTTCCCAAGGAAGGACCATAGCGGTATTGGAGCGGTGAAGCGGAAATACCGCAATCTGATGATGCAACTTTCAGAAGTTGCGAGGGCAACCCCGGCGGGGGCAGTATCTTTGTTGTCGAGCTTCCCAAGGAAGGACCATAGCGTGTGTGCGGCAGGGCCTGGTTGGCCAGGGCGTCGGCCACCCGGTTCTCCTCCCGTTTAATCTGCCGCAGCTCCACCTCCATGCCCTGGGCAAGCCTTCGCACCTCCTGGAACTTGGCCCTGAGCCGCGGCTCGTTTATCCTCCATCCCCCGGGCAGGTCGTTTATCCTCCCGTTGACCTGGTTGACGATGAGGCTGGAATCCGAGTATATCCTCGCCTCCCTGATACCCCTCTCCCTTGCCAGCTTCAACGCCTCGATGAGGGCATCGTACTCGGCCTCGTTGTTGGTCATCGCCCGGGTGCGCCTGCTAAGCCTTATGCCCAGCTGCGGGGAATAGACCCCCACCGCAGAGGATACCCTGGTCTTGTCCCTCTCCTGGTTCCTCCGGCAGGCCCCGTCGATGTAGAAGTCCATGATATGAATTCACCCCAGTCCATAAAATTCCTTTGCATTCCCTGCGGCGGCCCCCTCCACCTCCTCCCGGGAGAGGCCCGTTATCCCTGCCACCGCATCCACCAGCTCGAATATGAAGGACGGCTCGTTGCGCTTGCAGTCCCGTCTCGGGCTCAGGTAGGGGCTGTCGGTCTCAAGGCAGACGCCCTCGAGACCGATGGAGGCCAGGACGCTCTGGTGGTGCTCCGAATAGCAGAGGTTGGTGGCAAAGGATAGGTTGTAGCCTGCATCCAGGACGGCCCGCGCGGTCTCGAGACTGCCGCCGAAACAGTGGAATAGGACCTTCTCAGCCCCCCCGGCCCTGGCCATCTCCAGGGCCTTCTCCTCGGCATCCCTTGCATGGACCACCAGCGGCATATCCAGCTCCCGGGCCATCTCGACGAACCGCATGAACACCTCCCCCTGCCTGCGCCTCTGCCCGGCATCACCGGTGTGGTGGAACTCCAGGCCCGTCTCACCCAGGGCCACCGCCCGGTCGGCATTCTCCACAACCAGGTCCAGGACGTCCTCCACTCCCGCGGCATCCATCCGCCCTGCCCGGTATGGGTGGAGGCCGAGGCTGGTGTGGACGAACCCCGGGTGCTCAGCAGACAGGGCCAGGGAACGCCTGATGGTCCCCGCCGTGGCCCCGCAGTCCACCACCGCCTCCAGGACCTCCCCAGCCCTCCCGACAACCTCTGCCCTGTCCCGGTTGAACCCCTTGAAGGAGAGGTGGCAGTGGGCATCTATTATGGGACCGCCCCCTACCTGCCGAAGCGCCGCTTCCTCTGCTGGTATGTCCTAATGGCCCGCAGGAGGTCGATCTTCCGGAACCCCGGCCAGTAGGACTCGCAGAAATAGAGTTCCGAATAGGCGCTCTGCCACAGGAGGAAGCCCGAGATGCGCTCCTCCCCGGATGTGCGCAGTATCAGGTCGGGGTCCTTGTGGCCGTTGGTGTAGAGGTTCTCGGAGATGGTGGCCTCGTCTATCTGGTTTACGTCCAGGCGGCCCTCCCTCACGTCGCGGGCAATCTTCTTCACCGCATCCAGGACCTCCTGGCGCCCCCCGTAGGCCACCGCCAGGTTGAGATAGAAATTGTCATAGCCCCGGGTCCGCTCCTCGGCGTACTCGATGGCCTTCCTCACCCGCTCGGGCATCCACTCCACCCGCCCGATGGCCTTCACCCTCACCCGCCATTTGTGAATCTTCTCCATGTCCCCCACCTTGTAGAAGTACTCCTCGAAGAGGTCGAAGAGCCTCTCCCTCTCCTCCTTGGGCCTCTGGAAGTTCTCGGTGGAGAAGGCGTAGGCGGTAACGGTCTTGATGCCCAGCTCATAGCACCAGTCCAGGACCTCCTCCACCTTTCTTAGCACCCATGCGGTGGCCATCCCAGGGTTTGAGGCCCAGCCGCTCGGCCAGGCGGCGGTTTCCGTCCATGATGATGCCCATGTGCTCCGGCATGGGCCGCCTTTTCACCTCCCTTTCCAGGAGCCACTGGTATGCCTTGTGAACCGGTGTGACAACGTCAAACATGCTCCTATCCTCCAAAGATAACGCCTAGGGAGAATTTATAGTTTACCCAAAGTCCGCCTCCACGGCGGTGAAGACCGGCCCCCGCACGTCCACCTTCTTCGAGCGGTCCATGATGTAGCGCAGGGCGGCCTCATCCAGCTCCAGGTTGATGTCCCCCAGTGACTTGACCATGGGCACCCTGACCGATACCCCGGCCCTGCCCTCTCTGGCCCCCTCCTCAATCTCGGCTGCTGCCAGGGCGGCCACGGCATCTATGTAGGTTATCCCGGTAGGGGTCATGCCCTCCTCCGGCCTGTCGGTCCCGATGAAGGTCCCGTCCCTGACATAGACGGCGTTCAGGGCGGCCGGACCCAGGAGTCGTGTGCCCTCCTCCCGCTCGACGAGTCTGACCACCGCCTCACGTCCCAGGAAATCGCCCTGGTAGACTGTGACCTCACACGGGCTGGCATCGCCTGCATGGGCCCTTGCCACCTCCGCTATCTTCCCTGCCAGGGCCCGGCCTTCCTCGGTTGCGGGGGCCTTCTTGAAGCGCAGCATCCCGGCCAGCTCCTCGTCGGTGTAGTCCACCCGGGCGTAGAACTGGGGGTAGACCATCTCTCTTACGTCCCGGGCGCCTGAGAGCACCATGGCCAGCCGCTCCACCCCCAGGCCCAGGTTCATGACCGGGTACTCGATCTTGTAGTTGGACAGGGCCACGGGGCTGTATAGGCCGAAGGTGGCAATCTCCACCCAGCCCGCCCTGGGGTGTCTGGCATAGACCTCGGTCTGGGTCCCGGGGGCGTAGTACTTTGACCGCTTCTCGTCGGGCCTGAACTTGAAGTCGCTGAAACCGAAGGGTTTCAACAGCCCCCGGGCAACGGCCTCGCCGTCCCCGAGGGCCACCTCCTCGTCGCAGATGACGCAGGATGCCGAGTGGTGGCTGCGCAGGTGGGTCTCGTCCTCGGCCTGCTCCCTGCGGAAGCAGCGGTCGATGGAGAAGAGCATGA
>JAADFM010000174.1 GCA_013152845.1 Methanobacteriota archaeon
TCATCTACACTGCCAGGCCCCGGGTCAGGACAGAGATGTTCTGGGTAAGTCTGTTCACCATGCCATTCGGCCTCACCGAACCCCTGTTCGTCCCCGAATACTGGAGTCCCCCATCCCTCTTCAACCTCGCTGAAAGGACGGGGTTTGACATCGAGAGCCTGATATTCTGCTTTGCGGTGGGAGGGATAGGGTCCGTGCTCTATGAGGTCTTCGGGAAGGTCGGCCATGCCAGGATGGATGAAGTGGAGATTCACAGCCGAAGGCACAGGTTCCACCGACTGGCCCTGGCCTCGCCGGTAATCGTCTTCCTGCCCCTGGAAGTCTTCACCGGGCTCAACCCGATTTATGCGGCAAGCGCCGCCATGTTCGTCGGGGGAGTGGCGGCCATCCTCTGCAGGCCGGACCTGAAGAAGAAGATATGGATGGGGGGAGCTTCCTTCCTCATCCTCTACTTCGTGTTCTTTCTGTCCTATAACCTGGTATTCCCGGGGATTGTGGAGGAGGTCTGGAACCTGGAGGCGATTTCCGGGATACTCGTCCTGGGGGTTCCCCTGGAGGAGCTGATGTTCGCCTTCAGCTTCGGTATGATGTGGTCGAGCGTTTACGAGCACCTTATGTGGTACAGGTTAAAGGAGGGATAGGATTTGGACCATTCAGACCATGGGGGGCATCATGATATGGGGGAGGAGACGGAGCACATGGGACATGAGATGCATCACGAAGGTCACGAGATGGAGGCCGAAGAGCACCACGACCACCACGCCATGATGGTCGAGGACTTCAAGAAGCGGTTTTATGTCTCGGCCGTCCTGACCGTGCCCATCCTCCTGCTCTCGCCCATGATTCAGGCCCTCCTCGGCATAGACCTGAGGTTCCCGGGTGACCTCTACGTCCTGTTCCTTCTGGCCACCGTGGTCTTCTTCTACGGGGGCAGGCCCTTCCTGAAAGGTGTCCTCGAGGAGATATCCGACAAAAACCCCGGGATGATGACCCTTATCTCGGTGGCCATCAGCGTCGCCTATGTGTACAGCTCCCTGGTGGTCTTCTTCCTCTCAGGCAAGTTCTTCTTCTGGGAACTGGCCACCCTGATTGACGTCATGCTCCTCGGCCACTGGATAGAGATGAAGTCCATCATGGGTGCCTCGAGGGCCCTGGAGGAGCTGGCAAGGCTCATGCCCTCCGACGCGCACAAGCTCATGCCCGACGGGAGTGTCGTGGACGTGCCCCTGAGCGAGCTGGCGGTGGGGGACAGGGTCCTGGTCAAACCCGGGGAGAAGGTACCGGCCGACGGTGAGGTGGTGGAGGGTGAGACCTCGGTGGACGAGTCCATGCTCACCGGGGAATCGATGCCGGTGTCCAAGGAGGCGGGCTCGACGGTGGTTGGGGGCTCCATCAACGGCGAGGGCTCCATCGTCATAGAGGTCAAAAAGACCGGCAGGGACTCCTTCCTCTCCCAGGTCATCGAGCTGGTGAAGGAGGCCCAGGAGAGCAAGTCCAAGACCCAGGACCTGGCCAACCGGGCGGCCCGGTGGCTGACCATCATCGCCCTCTCCGGCGGTGCCGTCACCCTCCTTGCCTGGCTTCTGGTGGGGGGCAAGGACTTCGCCTTCGCCCTGGAGCGCACAGTCACCGTGATGGTGATTACCTGCCCACACGCCCTCGGACTTGCAGTCCCACTGGTGGTGGCGGTCTCCACCTCCCTGGCCGCAAAGAACGGCCTCCTGATAAGGGACCGGGCGGCCTTCGAGGGGGCCAGGGACATCCAGGCCATCATCTTCGACAAGACCGGACAGAGGGGAAGTTCGGGGTCACAGATACCGTGGTCTTCTCCGATGATGTGGGTGAGGCGGAGCTCCTCAGATACGCCGCCTCGGTGGAGGCCAACTCCGAGCACCCCATCGCCAGGGGCGTGGTCTCATCCTCGCCGGAAACCCTCCCGGTGGAGGGCTTCAGGGCGATTCCTGGAAAGGGGGCCGAGGGCAGGGTCAACGGGAAGGAGGTGAAGGTGGTAAGTCCCGGCTACCTGAGGGAGGAGGGGATTCCTATCCCTGAGCCGGGGGTGGATGACCTCACCTCCCAGGGGAAGACCGTGGTATTCGTCATCATCGACAGGGAATTGAAGGGGGCCATCGCCCTGGCAGACATCATCCGGCCTGAATCCAGGGAGGCCATCTCGGTCCTCAAGGCCATGGGCATCAAGTGCATGATGCTGACCGGGGACAACGCCCAGGTGGCCAGATGGGTCTCGGAGGAGACAGGACTCGATGAATACTTCGCCGAGGTCCTGCCCCAGGAGAAGGCCGCCAAGGTGAGAGAGGTCCAGGCCAGGGGCCTCGTGGTGGCCATGACCGGTGATGGTGTGAATGATGCTCCGGCCCTGGCACAGGCCGATGTTGGAATCGCCATCGGGGCAGGCACCGACGTGGCGGTGGAGACCGCCGACATCGTCCTGGTCAGGAGCAGCCCCCTGGATGTCGTGGCCGTAATCGGGCTGGCAAAGGCCACCTACCGGAAGATGCGCCAGAACCTCTTCTGGGCCACCGCCTACAACGCCGTCGCCATACCGCTGGCCGCCGGGGTACTCTACAACCAGGGCATCGTCCTCTACCCCGCCATGGGGGCGCTTCTGATGTCCCTGAGCACCGTCATCGTGGCGGTCAATGCCAGGTTCTTGAAACTCGAGAGACCGGTCCAAAACCAATAAATATGAGAAGGCCACAAGGCCCACCGGCAGTGAGGTGGACCGTGTGCAACTGTGGCTGCTCATAGGCATCGGCGGGTTCTTCGGCTCGATATTCAGGTTTGTCCTCAGCGGCTGGCTCCAGAACGGGCTGAGTTTTCCCCTGGGCACCCTGGGGGTCAATTTCATCGGTAGCTTCATCCTGGGCCTGGTGATGTATTTATCCGAGTTCAGGGGATTGTTCAGCGAGGAGATGAGGATATTCCTCGCCATCGGCCTCCTCGGCGGGTTCACCACCATGTCCACCTTCAGCTACGAGTCCTTCAGACTCCTCGAGCAGGGGGAGACCTCCCTGTTCACCCTGAACGTCACCGCCACGGTGGTCCTGACCATCCTGGCGGTCTACCTCGGAAAGGTGGCGGTCATCAACCTGGGGGGTGGCTGAGATGGAACTGGAAAGGGAAGGCGTCAGGCTTCGAATCTACATCGGGGAGGCGGACAGGTACAAGGGAAAACCCCTCTACAAGTACCTGGTGGAGACCATGCGAAGCGAGGGCATCTGCGGGGCCACGGTCATCAGGGGGCTCACAGGCTACGGGAAGGCCAGCCGCATCCATTCCCCCTCCATCCTGAGGCTGTCCACGGACCTGCCCATCGTGGTGGAGGTGGTGGCCCGCAGGGAGAACATCGAAAGGCTCAAACCCTGGCTGAAGGAGGTTGTAACCGAGGGACTCATTACCGAGGAGAAGGTCAACGTGGTCTTCTACGGCGGCGACAGGGAGAAACTATGACTCCGCCCCCTCCTGGAGGTATCTCCGGGCATTCCTGATCTATGCGGTTGGCCATTCCCTCCCCCAGGACGTCTCTTCCCCTGCGCATTATAGGATTCTGGTCTTCTTATAACCCCCTCTCCTGTTTAGACCATCTATTTCTCTCCCACCGCCCCCACGAAATTCTCCACCATTCTTGGATAGGAGAGTACATGGAGGTGCATGTAGCTTGCGAAGACCCTGTCCTGGACGATGCCATCATGGGCGCCGTCGATGCCCTTGCCCCTCTCGGCCTTGAGGGCGTACTCCACATCCCCCCTCACCTCCATGGCGGAATGGTGGAACTCGTGGCCCAGGAGGAGGTCCCCTTTTCGGCTTATGATGTTGTCCTTTATGACCCTGTTCTTCACGTATCCCAGGGCCTGGAAGCGCTCCTCCATCTTCGTGGCCACCGGCAGGACCCCGGTCATCTCGTAGCTCTCCCCCTCTTTTGTGGTGATGCTCTCCCCCAGGTACATGAGGCCGCCGCATTCCCCCCAGCAGGGGTTGCCGCTCTCGCAGAAGTCCCTGACAGATTCCCTGAAGGAGGTGTTCTTCTCCAGGACCTCGGCAAACATCTCGGGAAAGCCGCCGCCGATGTAGAGCATGTCTATCTGCGGAAGGCTCCTGTCCCTGAGGGAGTCAACCTCCACGATTTCGACCCCGGCGGCCCTGAAGGCGTCCAGGGTATCCTCGTAGTAGAAGGTGAAGCACTCGTCCCTGACAAGGCCCAGCCGTGCGGAGGTCTTATCCTCTGGTTGGTATATGGGGTTCACCTCCACTTCCTCCATCTCGGGGGCCGAGCCGGCGATTTCGATTACCCGGTCCACATCCACGAACTCCTCCACCAGGGCGGCCAGCTCGTCGAAGAGGGCATCCAGGCGCTCCCTCTCATAGGCAGGGACCAGGCCCAGGTGGCGCTCCGGGATGTTCACTGCCGGGCGGCGGGGTACTGTGCCTAGGACCTCCATTTCTGCCAGTTTCTCCACGGCCATGCGGGCCTTGTCCCTGTGGCGCCTGGCACCCATGCGGTTGAGGACGACCCCCCTGATGTCCACATCCCGGTCGAAGAGTTTATAGCCCAGGACGAAGGCGGCGGCACTGCGGGACATGCGCTCGGCACTGGCCACC
>JAADFM010000175.1 GCA_013152845.1 Methanobacteriota archaeon
GGGGGGTGTAGTAGTATATCCGCTGGATGTGGATGCCTATGAGTATACCCGTCATCCAGGTGAAATAGATGGCATACTCATAGACCTCGGTAAAAAGCCTCCTCTTTTCATCCTGCATGGGCCTGTCCCCTTCTCTACTCCTTTATTAATGCAGAACCGGATTTATAAATATCTTCCTATCGCATTGGAAACCTTAAATATGGGCATGTAAAAACCTATTTGCATGTACATCTCGGTCTATGTCACCGCCGCCGACAAGGGGGAGGCAGAGAGAATCGGGGAGGCCCTCGTCAGGGAACGGCATGCGCCAACATCGTGCCTGGCATCACCTCCATCTACCGCTGGGAGGGCCGAATCGAGAAGGACACCGAGGCCCTCATGTTCCTGAAGACAAAAAAGGAGAAGCTCCCCGAGCTGGTTGAGCGGATAAAGGAGCTGCACTCCTATGATGTGCCGGCGATTCTCAGCCTCCACATCCTCGGCGGCAACGAGGATTACCTCAGGTGGGTCGACGAGGAGACCGGCTCTCCGGCCCCCTAGGTCACAACCTCTGCCAGCCGTCCGTCCCTCAAGGCCCTCTCGATTTCCATCATGCAGAGGTCCATGGGGTCCTCGATGCTCCGGCCGTGCTTCAGGCTGAGGTTGCGCATCTCAGGCGAGGTGGGCCCCATGGCGGGGTCCCCGGGCACCCTGGGGGAGACGTCGAAGACCACGAACTCGAGTTTCCCTTCCTGGTCGTAGCCCACCGCACCCTGGAGGGCGAAGGGGCCTATCATCTTGGGCGGGTACTCCTCCTCCACCACCCGGCGGAACCTGTATGCCGCCTCGTATACCAGGGGCTGTTTGGACTCCCTCATGGTGATGCCGTAGTGGCCGATTTCCTCGTTTTTGACCGGGACGTTTATCTTGAGCTGGTCCCTGGCCGGCAGGTTCAGGAACCCCTGGAGGTTCACCTGCCTGCGGTCAGAGAACCCCACCAGGTCGAAGTCCCCGAAGACGTCCTCCAGGGCATAGCCGTGGAAGTTGGCGTTGAACCTCGGGCCCAGGATGTACTCCTCTATCCTGGCATCCCGGAGGGTCTCCTCGCTGATGATACCCCTGCCAAGGAGTACGTCAACCTGCTGGTGGTAATCCTCCGGGGAGTCCACGTAGAAGAAGGCCCGCTCCAGGGGGTTCTGGGCCTGCTGGACCTTGACGATGCAGAGGCGGTCGATGTCCTCGGGGTTCTTGAACTCCCTGGGTATCCGGATGCCCGCCTTCCTGAGGAGGTGGTACTGGCCCTTCTCGTCGGTGCGGTCCTCGGCACGCAGGATGTATCGGTTGCCGTAGATGGGCACCCGGAACTCCTCCTCGATGCCGTCGTAGCCCACATAGACCGAAAATGAGCGGTTGGGGACAAAGACCGTGTTCAGCTCCAGGAGCCTCTCCTGGACCTCTGCCTTGAGCATGTCCCTGAAGGCCGGCAGGGTGATGACCTCGTCGTAGAGGTGCCGGTTGTATTTCGTGTAGAACTCGTCCCTGCCCCTGGGCGATGAGGACGGTCCTGAGGCCTGAGGCCTTGGCGGCCATGCCCACCTCCTTGGCGGAGTGGGAGCCGAAGATGCCCACCGTAACCTCCCCTTTATATCCCGACGCTACTTCGCGAATATCCTCCAGGGAAACCATATCACATACCCTCTTGGACAGGATATTTAAATATTCCCTTGTAAAATCAATCTGTATGAACCCCTATGCCCTGCCCGCCCTGGTGGCCTTCATCATCAACTACGCCATCGCAATCTACGTCCTGAAGGTGAACCCCAGGGGGCAGGCGAACCGGGCCTACGCCCTCCTCATCCTCTTCGTGGGGGTCTGGCTCTGGGGCGAGTTCATGACAGGCATCGCCCACGACGCCAAGACCGCCTGGTACTGGAGCAGGTTCATGATGTCGGGGGTGATGTTCATCCCGGCGGCCTTCCTGTACTTCACCCAGGTGGTGCCCTATGAGACGAGCCTCGTCAGAAACCGTGCATTTCTCTACCTCCCCTTCGCCGTCTCCGTTGTCTTCCTGGCCCTGGTCCTGGGAAGCGACCTCGTCATCGGAGAGGTCACTGTCAGACCCTACGGGTACGACCAGGAAATCAGGGAGGCCTACCCCTTCTACGTGGCCTTTTTCTTCATGTGCGTCCTCTACGGCCTCTACTCCCTATTCCAGAGGTACCGCACCTTCAGGACCTCCATCGAAAAGGAACAGATCCTCTACGTCCTGGTGGGCACCTTCATACCCACCGTCCTGGGTGGCACTATCGACCTGCTGCTGCCCCTGCTGGGCATCACGAATATCCCCACCACTGCAAGCTCCCTGAGTATCTTCATGGCCGCCTTCCTCGCCTATGCGGTGGTCAAGTACCGGTTCCTGGTGGAGCCCATCTATGAATGCGACTTCAGGCCCGCCGACGTTCCGCCGAGGGGGAAGGACATCGAAGCCGGGCAGGTCTACCTCGTCAGGGACGGCGACCCCTACAGGGGCCTGGACCTGTTCGCCGAGGAGGTGGGCCGCTGCTCCCAGGGCTTGTGCATAACGGACAAGGTGCCCGAAGAGGTCAGGAAGAGGTACGGCCTCGCCAAGACGCCGGTAATCAGTTCCTCCGGCGGCAATCCCAAGAGGCTGGAAGAACTCCTGGTCACCGTCCGCAAATTCATAAAGATGGCCCCCCACGGGGTGGTCATCATCGACGGCCTGGACTCCATGGCAGTCCAGTACTCGGTCAGAAGTGTTAAACACTTCCTCCTCGACATCCTCCCGGACCTGGAAACCGGGGGCTCATCACTCCTCCTCTCCTACGGGCCCGGGCAGGGCCTGGAGGAGCTCGAAGAGGCCATCGCCTCCTACTGGACGGATTCGGCCATAAAGGCCATCTCCAACCCGTTGAGGCTCCGCATCCTGGAGCTACTCGAAGAGGAGGGGCCCATGGGGTTCGCCCAGCTTGCCCAGCGCCTCGGCATGGCCGATACACCGCCCAAACTCAGTTTCCATCTCTCCATCCTCAGGAAGACCGGCCTCATCGCCCAGGACCCGGAGAAGAACTACCTCCTGGGCCGGATGGGCAGGATGGCCCTCCAGACCTATCGTGAAATCGGGGAAGGCATCTCCCGGGAGGTGGCACTTTGAAGCCCGACTCCGAGCTCCTGGCCGGTGCCCTCCTGGGGAGCGCGGTATCCGCACTGATACTGGC
>JAADFM010000176.1:0-3106 GCA_013152845.1 Methanobacteriota archaeon
CGATGGTCTTCCGGCTCACTGCCTCCTTGATTTTCTCATAATCGTAGGCCACCTCCAGGGGCCCGAAGCATTCCTCGCAGATGCTCACCGGAGCCTCCGGATATTCCCTTCCGCAGTTCCTGCAAACAAGTCCTTTTACTGTCATCGTGTCACCTTGAACTGCAGTGGATATTCCTCATATAAATATTTAATGGTGAAAAAAATTACTTTGGATAATAATTGGGTGGAATAACAGGCGCAGTTAATCAACGGAAATCGAATGGTGTTCGAAACCTTTATATATATTCAAAAATGAATAAATTTATTCAAAAATGGAATGTTGGCCATGAGGTTCCACGAAATCCTTGACGAGGTCCTGGGAAACAGAACGAAGGTGAAGCTCCTCAGGGCCTTCACCGCCTATCCCGACAAGGAGTTCTCTGAAAGTGAACTCCAGAGGATAGCAGGCATACCCCAGGCAAGTGTTCATAGAAACGTCGGCGCCCTTTTTGAAAACGGGCTGCTCCATAGGAGGCGCATAGGAAAGGCAAACCTGTACTCCGTAAATAGGGAGCATCTGCTCTTCCCAGTAGTTCATAGACTTTTCGAAGAAGAAAGGGACCTGCTAAAAAAGCTCAAAAAAACCATTGCCGGAAAAATCAACAGGGTCCCGGAGGTAAAGCTGGCAGTGCTTTTCGGCAGCGTGGTAAAAGGCAGGGAAAGGGCGGACAGTGATGTGGACCTGTTTATAGTCACCGGAGGTAAAAAGGAGACGACGGAAGAAAAGCTGAAGGATTTGAACTCCGTTCTCAAGGCGAAATTTGGCAACCCCCTGTCCCTTCTGATAAAGACGGAAAACGAGCTGGAAGACCTTGAGACCAGGGCGATTTTTAGAGAAATCAAAGAGGGGGACGTCATCCTGAAACGGAGGGGGTTTGAATGGTAAGGGGTCTGGCAACAAAACCTACATCGGTGGGCTCTGATAGGATATATCTTAACAAGGCCAGGGAGTTCCTCGAAGGGGCCAGAGGGCTGGCGGGCGAGGGGAGATGGAACGCCTCGGCAGTTCTTTCGGTCCATGCGGTCATAAGCGCATGCGATGCCCTCTGTGCCAGGTTTCTGCAACTGCGCCATGCCGGGGCAGACCACATGCAGGCGGTTGAACTCCTGGGCAGCCTGCCCCTCAGTAAGGGAGAAATCAATACAAAGCTCAGACAGGCGGGTAGGGTGATTTCAATGAAAAACGCGGCCGAGTACGAGGACCGGCTGATAAAACAGGCAGACGCGCAGAAAATGCTCAAGGATGCCGCAAGGCTCGTGGAATGGGCGGAGGGGAAGTTCGTCTAGACCCCCACTTCCCTATTACCCGATTTCATCAAGGACATCCCTGACCCTTTCCGTCAGTGCTTCAAGGTCCTCCCGGACCCCCATCGTTCCCTGAATGCCTGGAGGGCTCTGATTCCCGCAACTTTTTTATCTACTTCCTGCCCAACTTTGCACCATGTCCAGGCTCATCTATGGTGCGGGAGGCAGTATCAGCATGAGAGTATAAAGGCGGGGATGGGATGAAGGTTAGAAAGCTCATCAAGCTGATAGAGAGGGACGGGTGGTATCTTGTCAGGCAAAAAGGGAGTCACCGCCAGTACAAGCATTCACTAAAATCTGGCCTTGTTACGATTTCCGGTAATCTATCTGACGAGGTTGCGAGAGGTACCCTCAACAGCATCCTGAAGCAGGCAGGTCTCAAGGAGGAAGGAGATGTACAAGTACACGATAATCGTTGAAAAGGCGGACAACAACTATTCTGCTTACTGTCCGGACCTACCCGGTTGCATCGCCACCGGGGCGACGGTTGAGGAGACCGTTGCCCGGATGAAGGAGGCCATAGAGTTTCATCTGGAGGGAATGAAAGAGGAGGGTCTGAGCGTCCCCAAGCCGACAACTGTTGTTCGGTCAATCGAGGTCGCCGTGGAGGGCTGATTCCCGCAACTTATCCCTTTCCGGTTGAGGATTTCTCAGATATCGTGGCAGATTACCTCTCGAAGCCCTACACCTTCACGTAGATGCTCATCTTCGCCCTGGGGTCCACGTGATGGCCGGAGTAGCGGGTGAAGCTCCCCTGGAACTTCTCCCCGCCTATCTCCGGGTCCTCCACCTCCTCCTCTCTCACGAATCCCGGCAGGAGCTCCACCGGGTTCATCATGACCAGATTCCCGCCTATGGCCTGGGCCCCGGGCCTGCCGGCGCACTCCCCCTCGATGACGATGAGCCCTTTGCGTGCATGGGCCCCGGGGAAGGCCCCGCAGTCCCCCTTTATCCAGATGGTGCCGCCCTGCATGAAGGTCCCGGGCTCTGAGCCGCAGCTGCCTTCCACAACGATCTTCCCGCCCCTCATGCCCCGCCAGTCACCCCGGTAGGCCGAGCCCAGGCGGTTGCCGGCGCTGCCCTTGATGTGAATCTCGCCCCCAAGCATCCGCTGGCCGCAGAAGGCGTCCACGTCCCCCTCGACTGTTATCCTGCCCCCGGACATCCTGATGCCCACGTACATCCCGGCGCTCCCTTTTACCACAATCTCGCCTGCGGACATCTCCTGGCCGATGCGCTTGGTCCCCGGCACATCGCCTGCGATGACGATAACGGTCTCCTCTGCCGTCGCACCGGCCTCGCCGGAGATCTCGAAGAAATCGGAGAGTTTCCCTGTCCGGTTGCCGTAGTAGACCTCCAGGTTGCCTATCTCCTCCGTGCCCTTCCCGGCGAAGACATCCGGGCAGATGCACTCGGCGTCCATGCCGGTGGCGGGCTGGTCCTTCGGGGTGAGGGTAATCTCTGCCATCTCGAATCACCCTATATCAGAGGCGTCGATTCTGACCTCCTCTTCCTTGTGCATATATCTCTCCTGGACCGGATAGTTGTTGAGGTTCACCGAGTAGTAGCGCTTGAAGTTGTACTCCACGTCCTTTAGGACCTCTCTTTCCAGGTCCGGGTCCACCTGGGCGTTGACCCAGTAGGTCCTGCCCATGTGCTCGGCCGCCACCCTGCCGTCCTTGACCACCACCTTCCCGTCCTTTAGGGTCAGGAAGGCACTGCCGAAGGCCTCCTCGACCTTCTTGTAGTCCCTGCCCGGGTC
>JAADFM010000176.1:3229-4358 GCA_013152845.1 Methanobacteriota archaeon
AGCTCCCTTTCGATGGTGGGCAGGACGGCCATCTTCTCGATGCCCTTGTGGGCGGTCTCCATGAGTTCGGTCCTGTACCTGCTGCTCATCAGCCATGCCATAATCCGCGGGTAGCGGGTGAAGGGACCCCCGTTGGGGTGGTCGGTTGTCAGGAGGACCTTGGTGGGGTCCTTGATGAGGAGGGCCAGCTCCAGGCCGATGCACCACTGGGTGGCCTGGACAGGGTTCTTGCGGGAGTAGATGAATGGTGTGACCCCCGGCGCGGTCTCCATCTCCACGTTGTTGTTGACCCACTTGAAGTGGGTGAGGGTGTGGAGCATGTACTCCATGGGGCCGTCGGCGGTCATGGTGGTGGTCTCGTCCAGGGTCACGAACCCGGCATCGATGCGCACGTGGTCCTCCCTGTTGACGTATTTGGCGATGTCCTCGGCGCGGGACTCGAAGTCCTTCCAGGAGGTGCCGCCGTAGGAGTGGAACTGGCAGTGGGTCACGTGGAGGCTCTCCCTGCCGTTGGCAGCGCCCTTGGGGATACCGAAGGTCTCCAGGGTGGTCTCGAAGTTGCCGGGCCGGCCGAGGTTGTTCGGGTGGAGATGGATTTGATGCGGCAGGGCCAACCGCTCGTTGACCTCGGCCAACCCCTTTATCATCTCCTCAGGGCTGACGTCGAAGTAGGGGACCCGCTCCCTGATGTCCCGGAGGTTCTTGCCCCAGCCCCAGGCCTCGGTGCCGCCGGGGTTGACCACCTTGACCACGTAGCCCCGGGTGGCCCGCAAAAGCCAGGAGACATAGGCGGCCAGCTTGTCGTAATCCCCCTCCCGGATGTACTTCATGACCAGCCAGTTGCCGTCGAAGAGGGGGTAGGCCGCCTTGTCGATAATCGGGATGTTGTGGAGCTCTTCGTGGGTGTGGCGGGCCATCAGCGGCGGCATGGCGGGGGTCATGACCGCGGTGTAGCCCATCCGGGCGTACATGTAGCCGGTGATGAAGGTTGACGGCACCGACCAGCCCGTGCCCGAGCGCTGGAAGCCCGTCCTCGGTACCTCCCTGCGCAGGGAGTCCTCGGGGCGGAAGATGCGGCCCGCATTGACCTTGGAGCCTGCGATGTGTGAGTGGATGTCCACCCCGCCTG
>JAADFM010000177.1 GCA_013152845.1 Methanobacteriota archaeon
GACAGGGACTGGTTGGTGCTGTTGACCATCTGGAGCATGTCAGAGATGTTGTCCATCTCCCTGGAGGCCTTCTCCATCTCCCGGACCTGCATCTGGGCACCGTGGGCAATCTGCTCGATGGTACTGGCCAGCTCCTCGGTGGTGGCGGTCATCTCCTCCGAGGACGCAGCCAGCTCTTCGGAGGTCGAGGCCACGGTACTTGCGGTGCTGATGACGTTGTTGACCAGCTCTTTTAGGTCCTCAATCATCTTGTTGAAGGCATTGACCAGCTTTCCGAAGGCATCGTCCCGCTCGGCCTGGATGGCCCGGGTCAGGTCACCCTCGGCCGCTGCCTGGACCACCGGCAGCAGGCGTTCCACCTGGGTCTCCAGGTACTTCTTCGCATCCTCGACCTCCTTCTCCTTGGCCTTTATGTCCCTGAGGTCGGTGACGAGCTTTATGACGCCCCTGACGGTTCCGTTCCTGTCCCGCAGGGGGGAGGTGTTTATCCTCACAGGAATCTCCTCGCCGGACTTGGAAATCAGGATGACCTCCCTACGGATGATGTTCTTCTTCCCCTTCAGCACCTGGTCCGAGGAGCACATGGCGGTATGGCACGCCGGGTCGCCACCGCCGCCGTATTTGGTGAATTCAAAACAGCGTTTGCCGAGGATTTCTATGGACGTATAGCCCAAAAGCTCGCAGGCGGCCGGGTTTATGTGGGTCACAACCAGGTCCCTGTCGCAGACGTACATGGCCTCGCCAAGGCCGGTGATGACCGAGTTGGAGGTCTCGAAGGCGGTGCTCATGGCCCTCCCCATCTTGTTTATGGATTCCACCAGGTCCCTTATCTCGTCTTTGCCCACCTTCACGTCCAGCTCGCCCTTGAAGGTGTTGATATCTATCTTCCTGGCCTCCCTGGCCAGCTGGAGGAGGGGCCTGAGGAGGTTGTTTGTGAACGTCAGACTGGCAAGATAGACCACCACGAGGTTGATCAGGATGAAAAAGGGCAGGGTCCGCAGGGTGAACCCCACAAAGTAGACCGCCGCCATGTAGGTCAGAAGAGGACCCATGGAGATAATCAGGAAGGCGATGAGCATCTTCTTCTTGTAGGGCATGTCCAGGAAGAAGATCTCGTATATCTTCCACGAAAGGTCCTCTAGAAAGAACCGTTTCTCTGACTCGTCCATCTCGTCAACCTCTCCTTAATAAATTGTCATGTAGAGTTATTATCTGCCGTAATATAAACCTATCCAAAATGTGGGCGGTAGTTCAGCAACCAGGCCAAAACTGCCTGCAGAAGCCCTAGTCCTCTATCTTGAACCGTCCCACGGCCTCCTGGAGCTGGTTTGCCAGGTTGGCCATCTCCTGGGCCGAGGCGCTCATCTCCTCCATGGACGTCGTCTGCTGCTCGGCGGCGGCCGATACCTCCTCGGTCCCGCCTGCGGTCTCCCTTGCGGCAGTCGTGATTTCTTCCAGGGCCTTCATCACCATCTCGGCAGAGGCGGCCTGCTCTGAGGTGGACTCTGTCACCCCCCTGACGTTGACGGCCACCAGCTGGATGTCCTCCACTATACCCGAAAGGGCCGAGAGGGCCTCCTCTACCACCTCGCTGGATGCGGAGATGTCCTTGGCGCTCTGGTTCAGGGTGTCGACGGCCCTGCCCGTCTTCTCCTGGATGCCCTGGATGAGGTGGGATATCTCTTCGGTGGCCTTTGCCGAGCCCTCGGCCAGCTTGCGGACCTCCTCGGCCACCACCGCAAAACCCCTGCCGTGCTCCCCGGCCCTTGCGGCCTCGATGGCCGCATTGAGTGCCAGCAGGTTGGTCTGCTCCGCGATATTGGTGATGACAGAGACTATCTCGGTAATCTGTCCCGACAGTTCCCCAAGCTCGGTCACCACCCGGGCGGACTCATCGGCAATCCTGTTGGCATCTGCCATCTTCTCCACTGCAATCCGTGCGGCCTCCCCGCCCTTCCTGGCCCGCTCGTTCACGTTGTTGGTAATCTGGGTAAGGGACTGGTTGGTGTTGTTGACCATCTGGAGTATCTCGAATATCTTGTTAATCTCCTCGGTGGCCCTCGCCACTTCCTCGGCCTGTTTGTGGGCCCCTTGGGCTATCTGCTGGATGATGGATGATATCTCCTGGGAGGTGGCGTTCATCTCCTGGGCCGAGGCAGCCAGTTCCTGGGAGGTGGTGGCCACGGTATCGGCCGTACGGGATACGTTGGATACCAGGTCCTTGAGACTGTCCGTCATGGAGTTGATGGCCATTACCAGCCTGCCGAAGTCGTCCTCGCGCTCGGGGGTTATCCCCTTGGTGAGGTCTCCCCTGGCCGCCGCCTCCACCACCGGCAGGAGCCGTTCCACCTGGCGCACCAGGTAGTCGTGGGTCTCGCTCATGGCCGTGCTCATGGCCACCAGGGATTCCACCACCATCCCCATCTCGTCCTTGCCCACCTCTATCTCGAGGGTACTCAAGGCCCTGGCATCCCTCTCCTTCAGGCCCTCGGCGAGCTGGTGGAGGGGCCGCATGAGGTTTGCAGTAAAAAACCTGCTTATGATATAGACGACGATGAGGTTGACCACAAGGAAGAGGGGGAGGGTCTTTATATCCCAGCCGAAGAGGTAGACCCCCCCGGCATAGGCCAAAAGAGGACCCATCGAGAGCATTAGAAAGCCGATAAAGGTCTTCCTGGCATAGGGCATGTCAAAGAAAAACCTCTTGTATACCTTCCACCAGATGTCCCGCATTCTCAGAACCCCTGCTCTCTCTTGTTAAAATTTGCCACTTCTGTCTTATAAGGGTGTCGGTTTGGGTTCAACCCGCACCTGGGTCAGGTACCGGCTCAGAAAAGATTCACGTTGCAGGCCGGGTGGGCCTCCTGGTAATGGGCGGCCAGTTCCTCCCTGTCCCTGAACACCGCACCGCACTGGGTGCACTTCCTCCTCCATCTCAAAGCTCCACCTTCCCCACTTCCATGACGTACATGAGGACCATCCCGGCCACGAAGGCGATGCCCATGTTGGTGGTGGCAAGAGCCGTGGTTGCAATCGTAAAGACGATAAAGAACTCCTTCTTCTCCTTCACGTCCCTTACGAGCATGGCCAGCTCCATGCCGGCGAAGAAGAGTAGGACACCGAAGACGGCATTGGGTATGAGGCCCAGGATGGCGACCGATATCTTCCCGAAGATGAGGGCGATGACCACGAATATGCCTCCGA